>JBHICL010000001.1:0-43694 GCA_046759605.1 Alphaproteobacteria bacterium
CGCCATCAGGCGGCAACCTCCATGGGACCATAGAACGCGTCGATGAGCTCGCGCACCCGCCGCGGGTCCATCGTGTTGTTGACCGCAGCCCTGAACGTCGCAGCGCCGGGTCGCCCGTGCGCGTACCAGCCGACGTGTTTCCGTGCCGCGCGGACGCCTGTCTCGAGGCCGTAGTGCCGCAACGTGTCCTGATAGTGCTCCTCCAGGGCCCGCCGCTGCACGGCCGCCGGTGGATCGGCGAGACGGCGGCCCGTGCGCAGGAACTCGGCCACCTGAGCCAGAAGCCAAGGCCGGCCCTGGCAGGCGCGTCCGATCATGACGCCGTCGGCCCCCGAGACCTCGAGGCATCTGGCGGCGTCGTCGGCGCCGCGGATGTCGCCATTGGCGATCACAGGCACGGACACCGCATCCTTCACCTCGCCGATGAAGGCCCAGTCGGATGCGCCGTCGTACAGCTGGCAGCGCGTCCTGCCGTGCACCGTGATCATGCGGACGCCGCACGCCTCGGCCATCCGGGCCAGGCGCGGGGCATTGCGATGGTTGTCGTCCCAACCCGTGCGCATCTTCACCGTGACCGGGATGGAGACGGCCTTCACCACGTGCTCCATGATGCGGAGGGCCAGCGATTCCTCGCGCATGAGGGCCGAGCCGGCCTGTCGGCCTACGACTTTCTTCGCGGGACAGCCGAAATTGATGTCGATGAAGCTGGCGCCGCGGTCCTCGTTGATCCGCGCCGCCTCGGCCATCACCTCGGGCTCGGTGCCGGCGAGCTGGACCGCAACCGGCAGCTCCTCGGCGGCGATCCGCGCCTTTCTAAGCGACTGCCTCGTACGCCGGATGAGCTCGCGGCTGGCGACCATCTCGGAGACGAGCCAGCCGGCCCCGAACCACTTGACCCGTCGGCGAAACGGCAGGTCCGTGATTCCCGACATTGGCGCCAGACCAACCGGGCTCTCGAGGGTTATCGGGCCAACCTTGATCATAATTTGAGCAAAGTGTCGTGGTGATCAATGCTTGAGCAGAAGCTAGCGCCTTGCGGAGTCGCGCGCAACGGCCCAGGGACAATTGCTAACGGACCGGCTTCACGCCAGCAGCACGTCGGTGACGAACTTCACCCCCGGAAAGGCCAGGGTCAGCAGAAGGTAGGCGAGCAGCACCAGCCGCGCCGCGCGGCGGCCGCGAACGCCGGTGCGGAGGTGGGCGAGGAGAAGCAGCCCGATGACCGCAAATGTCGTCAGCGAGAACAAGGTCTTATGGTCGAACTCCAAAGGCGTGCCCGAAACCAGATACTGGGTCGCCATGCCGGTGAGCAGACCCAGCCCGAGCACCAGCTCGCTGCCGCCGAGCAGCCTGACCTGGAGACTTTCGCCGTCCGCGACCGATGGCAGCAAGCGCGAAAGCGCCGTCGGCTGCCGGGTCCTCACCGCCCGTTCCTGGAGCAGCACCGCCAGCCCGGCGACCGCGGCCAGAGTCAGCAAGGCATAGGTGAGCACCGAGACGGCGATGTGCGCCTGGAGCCACGCGGCGGGCGCGAGCCCCGTGAGCGGCCGCTCCGGGGCCGAGGTCCAGATCGTGGCCAGCGCGCCCAGAAGGACCAGATAGGGCAATAGCAGCGGCGCCAGACGTCGGGCCCCGGCGGTGACCACGGCCAGGGCCGCGAACACCACCATGGTCGCGGCGATGCTCACCCACAGGGTGGCGCCGAAACCGGTGCGCCAGGCGCCCACGTTCATGAGGAACGACAACACCAGGGGCCCGGCGACGGCGACGGCGACGAGCACCCAGAAAACGCGTCCCCGCTCCCCCGGCTTCCTGAACGGCGCCAGGATGGCCGCCGGCAGGAGGGTCGCAAGCGCCGTGAGGTTCATGACAAGGCTAGTGTTCATCTCGCACTTCGCCGCGCCGATGGACGATGGGGCGCCAGCGGCCTCACTTAGCACAGTCGCCTTGGCATTGGTATCGGCGACATTTAGGCTGCGGAACGAACGACCTCTGGCTCGGCTCCGCGGCCGGCGTTATCGGGCGCGTATCCGGACATGACCGACCCCTCGAGCGGCACGAAGACATCGGAAGAGATCTCGTTCTTCCACCCGGCGACGCTTGTGGCGACCTGGTTCGGACTCGGCCGGCTGCCGGTCGCGCCGGGAACCTGGGCCTCACTGGCCGCCCTGCCCATCGCGGCCGGCATCGTCTGGATCGGCGGCCCGTGGCTGCTTTCGGCCGCCATCGTGGCGGCGGCTCTGGCAGGCGCCTGGGCCGCGGGCCGCTACGCCGAGGCGATGCACGCCCGCGACCCGAGGGCCGTGGTCGTCGACGAGGTGGCGGGACAGTGGCTGGCCCTGCTGCCGCTCAGCCTCGACTGGCGATACTACGTCGCGGCATTCGTGGCTTTTCGACTGTTCGATATCCTGAAGCCCTGGCCTTGCCGGCGGCTCGAGCGGCTTCCCGGCGGCGCGGGCATCATGGCCGACGATATCGCCGCCGGCGTCTATGCGGGAGCGCTTGTCTGGGTGCTGGGCCGGTTGCTGTCGCAATTTCTCGGCTCGCCCTCCTGACAGCGCTCGGAAATACCATGTTCGACAAAGGGTTACTGGAAGAAGCAAAGGAAGTGCTCGAGCTGTGCCGCCGTGGCGACGTGCGCCTCGCGACGGCTGAATCCTGCTCCGGCGGACTCATTGCCGCGTGCCTCACGGAAGTTCCCGGGGCATCCGATGTGTTCGAGCGCGGCTTCATTACCTACTCGAACGCGGCCAAGACGGAGCTTCTGGGCGTGCCGGCGATGCTTATCAACCTTGAAGGCGCGGTGAGCGAGCGGGTCGCCCGGGCCATGGCGGAGGGTGCGCTGGTCCGCTCGGCGGCGGACATCGCGGTGGCGGTCACCGGGATCGCCGGACCGTCGGGCGGCACGCCGGAGAAACCGGTCGGGCTCGTGCATCTGGCGTGCGCCGGCACCGGGCGACCGACCCGGCACCGAAGCGAAATCCTGCCCGGTAGCCGGGCCGCGATCCGCGACGCGACGGTCGTCGCCGCATTCGCCATGTTGCGGACGATGCTGACGGGGCGCTAGGCCGGTTTGGGCTCGGCGGACACGTCGCCGGGCGGGCCATATATATCGGCGGCGCGGTGCTCGAAGGCGCGCACCATCCGCGTTACGGCCTCGTGGAAAAGAACGCCGATAAGTTTCTGTAAAACAAGGGATCGGAACTCGAAGTCCACGTAGAAGTCGATCTCGCAGCGGCCATCGGGAAGCGGCACGAAGACCCAGTGGTTCTTCAGGTACTTGAGCGGCCCGTCCACGTACTCCACGTCGATGCGCTCGGGTCGAGTCATGGTCACCCTCGAGGTGAAGCGCTCGCGGATGAACTTGAAGCCGATCACCAGGTCCGACCAGACCACGTTGCCCTCGCGCCGGCGGTTGCGGGCGGCGATGCACCACGGCAGGAAGTCCGGATACCTCTCGATATCGACCACGAGGTCGAAGAGCTGCTCGGCGCTGTAGGGCAGCACGCGCTTTTCGGCGTGGCTCGGCACCGCGCCTACTCCGCGGCGGTACCGGCGAGCCGAGCTTCGCGCGCCGCGCGCAGCTTCAGGAAGGCGTCACCCGCGTGATAGCTGGAACGGGTGAGAGGCGAGCTCGCGACCATCAGGAACCCCTTGCCCCGCGCCAGCGCGGCGTACTCGTCGAACTCCTCCGGCGTCACGAAGCGGTCGATGGCCGCGTGCTTGGGCGTCGGCTGCAGATACTGCCCGATGGTGAGGAAGTCGACGTCCGCCGCGCGCAGATCGTCCATCACCTGAAGCACCTCCTCCCGGCCCTCGCCGAGCCCCACCATGACGCCGGACTTGGTGAAGCCCCCCGGCAGGCGCCGCTTCATCTCATGGAGCAGGTTGAGGCTCGTGAAGTAACGCGCCCCCGGGCGGATCGACGGATAGAGCCGCGGCACGGTCTCGAGGTTGTGATTGAAGACGTCGGGCGGCGCGGCCGCGACGACGTCGACGGCGCCGGGCTTGTCCTTGAAGTCGGGTGTGAGAATCTCGATGGTCGTGCCCGGCGAGGCTGCCCGGATACGCCGCACCACTTCGGCGAAGTGCCCGGCGCCGCCATCGGGCAGATCATCCCGATCGACCGATGTAATGACCACGTGGCTCAGACCCAGGGCGCCCATGGCCACAGCCACGTTCGCGGGCTCCCGGGGATCGAGGGGCAGCGGCCGGCCGGTGGCCACGTTGCAGAAGGCGCAGGCGCGCGTGCAGGTGTCGCCCAGGATCATCACGGTGGCGTGCTTCTGGGCCCAGCATTCGCCGATGTTGGGGCAGGCCGCCTCCTCGCAGACCGTGTGCAGCCGGAGCTCACGCATGAGCCGGCGCACCTCGTGGTACTCCCGCGAGACAGGCGCCTTGACCCGGATCCAGGGTGGCTTGCGCTGGATCGGGTTGTCGGGACGATTGCGCTTTTCCGGGTGACGGAGCCCGGCTGCCTCGCTCATGAGCTTCCCACGCATGGCCTCTCGCCGCAGGCTAAAAGTGGAGGGCGCGCCCGTAGGCGTCAAGGACCGCCTCGTGCATCATCTCGCTCAATGTCGGATGCGGGAACACCGCCTCCATGAGCTCCGCCTCCGTCGACTCCAGTGTCCTGGCGACCCCGTAGCCCTGGATCAGTTCGGTCACCTCGGCGCCGATCATGTGGGCGCCCAAGAGCTCGCCCGTCTCCGCGTCGAACACGGTCTTCACCAGGCCCTCGGGCTCGCCCAGGGCGATCGCCTTGCCGTTGCCGACGAACGGGAAGCGCCCAACCTTCACCTTGTGGCCGTTCTCCTCGGCCTGGCGCTCGGTCAGCCCGACCGAGGCCACCTGGGGGCGGCAGAACGTGCAGCCGGGGATGCGTGTGGTGTCCAGCGGGTGCACGGCGTTGAGCCCCGCGATCTTCTCGACGCAGACCACGCCCTCGTGCATGGCCTTGTGGGCCAGCCATGGCGGCCCGGTGAGGTCGCCGATGGCGTAGACGCCCGGCTCACCGGTCTCGCCCCACTCGTTGATCGCCACGTGGCTTTTCTCGACCCGGACCTTCGTGCCCTCGAGACCGATGTCCTCGACGTTGCCGACGATGCCGACCGCGAGGATCGCCCGGTCGACTTTGAGCTCGAAGGTCTTTCCGCCATCCTCGACGGTCGCGGAGACGCTGTCCTTGCCCTTCTCGAGCTTCGTCACCGAGACCCCGGTGTGGATCGCCATGCCCTGCTTCTCGAACGCCTTGTGGGCGAACGCCGAAATCTCTTCGTCCTCCACCGGCAGGATGCGGTCCAGGATCTCCACCACCGCCACCTCGGCGCCCAGGTCGCGATAGAAAGACGCGAACTCGATGCCGATGGCGCCGGAGCCGATGACCAGCAGCGACTTGGGCATGGTCTTCGGCACCATGGCTTCGGTGTAGGTCCACACGAGCCTGCCGTCGGGCTCGAGGCCCGGGAGCGTGCGCGCCCGCGCCCCGGTGGCGAGGATCACGCGGCCGGCCGTGAGCTCGGCCACCGCCTTGCCGTCCTTGGCGACGGCAACCTTGCGGGCGTCGGCCCCGCCTCCGGCGAGACGGCCATGACCGTCGAATACGGTCACCTTGTTCTTCTTGAGGAGGTACCCGACACCGCGGCTGAGCTGTTTCGCCACGTCGCGGGAGCGCTTCACCACCTTGCCCAGGTCGAAGGACACGCCGTTCACCTTGAGGCCGAATTGATCGGCGTGGGCCATGGTCTGATAGAGCTCGGCCGTGCGCAGCAGCGCCTTCGTGGGAATGCAGCCCCAGTTGAGACAGATGCCGCCAAGGTGCTCGCGCTCGACGACGGCCGATTTCATGCCGAGCTGCGCCGCCCGTATGGCGGCCACGTAGCCGCCGGGTCCGCCGCCTACGACGACCAGGTCGAAGCTGTCGTTCGCCACGCCTCTCCTCCTGTCGGTTCCCGGGAAGCGTCCGGCCGCCGCCTAGAGCAGCATGGCCAGCGGGTCCTCGATGAGCTTCTTGAAAGCGGCCAGGAACTCGGCGCCGACCGCGCCGTCGACCACACGGTGGTCCACCGAGACGGTGCAGGACATCACGGTCGCGATCGCGAGCGCCCCGTCCTTCACCACCGACCGCTTCTCGCCCGCACCCACGGCCAGGATACAGCCCTGGGGCGGATTGATGATGGCGCCGAACTCCCGCACGCCGAACATGCCCAGGTTGGAAACCGAGAAGGTGCCGCCCTGGTACTCCTCGGGCAGGAGCTTGCCTTCGCGCGCCCGGCCCGACAGCTCCTTCATCTCCTGGGAGATCTCCCTGAGCCCCTTGGCGTCCGCGGCGCGGATGACCGGGGTCACGAGCCCCCCTTCGATGGCCACGGCCACCGAGATATCCGCCCGGAGGTAGCGCTTCGTCCCCTCCTCCGACCACGACGCGTTGGCCGCCGGAACCTGACGGAGCGCCAGCGCCGCGGTGCGGATCACGAAGTCGTTCACCGACAATTTGTAGGCGCCGTCGGCGCGGTCGTTGAGCTCCTTGCGGATCTCGAGAAGCCGGTCGATTTCGCAGTCCATCGTCACATAGAAATGCGGGACCGTCTGCTTGGCTTCGGTCAGGCGCCGCGCGATGATCTTGCGCATCGTCGTGTGCGGCACCAGCTCGAACTCGGGCTCGCCGACCATCGGAATCTCGGTTGCCGGGGCGCGCGCGACCGGAGCCGGAGCCAGCGCCGGGGCCGCCACCGCCGGAGCCGCGACCTGGAAAGCCTCGATGTCGGCCCTGACGACGCGGCCGTGTGGGCCCGTGCCCTTCACCTGTGCGAGATCGATGCCGGCCTCCTGCGCCATGCGGCGGGCCAGAGGGCTCGCGAAGATGCGGCCATCGCCGTCGCTGGGCGGCGAAACGGGCGCGGGAGATGGTGTGGGCGCTATCGGCTGCGCGGGAGCCGCCGGCGCCGCCGGGGCGGCGGCGGGGGTGGGAGCGGCAGGCGCCGGGGCCGGCACGGCCTCCGCCGCGGGAGCACTGGCTGGCTGTGGCGCCGCCGTCTCGAACCCGGCCAGGGCCGAGGGGTCCTCCCCTTCCTCGAGCACCACCGCGATCGGGGTGTTGACGGCCACGCCCTCGGTGCCCTCGTCCACCAGGATCTTGCCGAGCACGCCGTCGTCGATGGCTTCCACCTCCATTGTGGCCTTGTCGGTCTCGATCTCCGCGATCACATCGCCCGAGGACACCTCGTCGCCCACGGACTTGAGCCACTTCGCCAGCGTGCCCTCGGTCATCGTTGGCGAAAGCGCCGGCATCAGGATCTCTATGGGCATACGGTTCCCCCTTACGACCGGTAGCAAGCGGCCTTGGCCGCCGCGACAACCCCCTCGGTCTGCGGGATCGCCAGCCGCTCGAGATTCGCGGCGTATGGCATGGGCACATCGGCGCCCGTCACACGAGCCACCGGTGCGTCCAGCCAGTCGAAGGCCTGCTCCATCATGAGCGCCGCGATCTCGGCGCCGATGCCCGCGTAAGGCCAGCCCTCCTCGACAGAGACCAATCGGCTGGTCTTCCTGACCGACGCCACGATGGTCTCGGTATCCAGAGGCCGCAACGTCCGCAAATCGATCACCTCGGCGCTGATGCCCTCCGCCGCCAGCACTTCGGCGGCCTCGATCGCCCGCTGCACCATCAGCGAGAACGAGACGATGGTCACATCGCTCCCCTCGCTGAGGACCCGGGCCCGGCCCAGCGGCACGGTGAAGTCGTCGTCCGTCGGCACCTCGAAGCTTTGGCCATAAAGGATCTCGTTCTCGAGGAACATGACGGGGTTCGGGTCGCGGATCGCCGACTTGAGGAGGCCCTTGGCGTCCGCCGCCGCGTAGGGAGCCACGACCTTGAGAAACGGGCAGTGCGCGTACCAGCTGCTGTAGTCCTGGGAGTGCTGGGCGGCGACGCGCGCCGCCGCCCCGTTGGGTCCGCGGAACACCACGGGGCAGTTCACCTGGCCCCCGGACATATAGAGGGTCTTGCCGGCCGAATTGACGATCTGGTCGATGGCCTGCATGGCGAAGTTGAAAGTCATGAACTCGACGATCGGCTTGAGGCCGGCAAAGGCGGCGCCGACGCCGACGCCGGTGAAGCCATGCTCGGTGATCGGCGTGTCGATGACCCGCCCGTCGCCGAACTCGTCCAACAGACCCTGGCTCACCTTGTACGCGCCCTGATACTGGGCCACCTCCTCGCCCATCAGAAACACTTCCGGGTCGCGCCGCATCTCCTCCGCCATGGCGTCACGCAGGGCCTCGCGCACCGTCAGAGTGGTCGTGGGTCCCGTGTACTCGGCCTCGGCCGGAGAGACCATGGCGGGCGCCGGCGGCGCCGTCACGGCGGCTGGGGGCTCCGCGGCCGGGGGCGGCGTCGGCTCAGCCGGCGCCGGAGCCGGTGCGGTCGTCGCGGTCGCCGCCTCGACGGCACCCGCCTCCTCGCCGTCGCCGAGAAGAACGGCGATCGGCGTGTTCACGGCAACGTTCTCGGTGCCCTCGGCCACGAGGATCCTGCCCAGGATACCCTCGTCCGCGGCCTCCACCTCCATCGTCGCCTTGTCGGTCTCGATCTCGGCGATGACGTCGCCGGAGGACACCGCGTCGCCTTCGGCCTTGAGCCATTTCGCCAGCGTTCCCTCGGTCATCGTGGGCGAAAGCGCCGGCATCAGAACCTGGATCGGCATCCCTCTCCCCGTTCAGGAAAATCGTCTCCGGGCCCGCTCGGATCGGGGCCTGGTCACGCCTGGACCAACACGTCCGCGTACAGCTCGGCCGGGTCGGGCTCGGGGCTGTTCTGGGCGAACTCCGTCGCGTCGGTGATGACGGCTTTCACATGCCTGTCGATTTCCTTGAGCTTCACCTCGTCGGTGTGACCCGCATCGACGATCATGCTCTTGAGCGTCTCGATCGGATCCTTTTCCGATCTCATCTTCTGCACCTCTTCCTTCGAACGGTACTTGGCCGGGTCCGACATCGAGTGGCCGCGGTAGCGGTAGGTCAGCATCTCCACGATGTACGGTCCCTTGCCGCCGCGCACGTAGCCCACCGCCTTGTTCGCGGCCGTGCGGACGGCGAGCACGTCCATGCCGTCCACCTGCTCGCCCGGAATGCCGTATGGCGATCCCCTGCGGTGGAGGTCGGTCGACGCCGAGGCCCGCTCGATCGAGGTCCCCATCCCGTAGCGGTTGTTCTCGATGATGTAGACGACCGGCAGCTTCCAAAGGGCGGCCATGTTGAAGGCCTCGTGCACCTGACCCTGGTTCACGGCGCCGTCGCCGAAATAGGTGAGGCACACGCCGTTGTCGCCACGGTACTTGTGGGCGAAGGCGATACCCGTGCCCAGGGGCACATTGGCGCCGACGATTCCGTGGCCGCCGTAAAAGTTCTTCTCCTTGGAGAACATGTGCATGGAGCCGCCCTTGCCCTTGGAGTAGCCGCCGCGCCGCCCCATGAGCTCGGCCATGACGCCGCGGGGATCCATGCCTGAGGCCAGCATGTGGCCATGGTCGCGATAGGTGGTGATGACCGTATCCTGCGGCTCGAGCGCGGCCTGCATGCCGACCACCACTGCCTCCTGGCCGATGTACAGGTGGCAGAACCCGCCAATGAGGCCCATGCCGTACATCTGCCCGGCCTTCTCCTCGAAGCGCCGGATCAGCAGCATTTCACGGTAGTAGGAGAGAAGCTCCTCGGCCGTATGGGCGCTCGCGCCATTACCGGCCTTCCTGTTCCGAGACCGGCCCGTCCGCGCCGTCCTCGAGCTCCGTTGTCCAACGGTAGCCATCCCACCTCCTCGAGAAACTGCCGCCCGGGGGGCCAGTTCATCGCGCAAGACGGCGGTCAAGATGGATCACAGGTAGGGGAGCTGGCGCGGGGAGGCAAGGCGCATGGGCGCGAAAAATGTTGACAAATTAGACAAATAGAGAGAATTAACTAGAATTCAGTTAATCACCCTCGACACCGCAAAAACATCCGTACAGGAATTCGTCACCACATAGAACAATGTTACCTCAAGGGGAGCGCGCCGGTGGAAAGTCGGTCGCGGGCGTCGCGAAGAATAATGATCTCCTCCGGGTGGGCGACGTTGAGCATCGCCCTGGCCCGCTCCTCCAGCATATCGGGATCGAGGTTGTCCGGCCGCAGCAGCCGCACACGGGCTTCGATGCGCCCGCGCTCGGCCTGAAGCTCCGCGCGCCGGTCCTTGGCAATGGCGATATTGGCCTTCAGCTTGGTGTACGCGATGAGGCCATGGTTCCCCTGGACGAGGTGATAGGAGAAGTAGCCGATCAGGAGGGCGCCGAGGACCGGCGCCACCGCCTGTCGCACCCTCGAGCGGATCTCGTGCAGGACCGCCATGGCGCGACCGAATCACAGTCCGTTTGCAAAATCAAGAGCTCGATGTAAAGGATTCCAGATACTTGCTTCGCGAGGCGCGCTCATGCAGCTACCGCGTTTCGAGCTGGAACGTTACTTCGCCCGTTACGAGTTCGCGGCCGAGTACCTGCTATGCGCCAGCGACTGCGAGGCGATGACGGTGGGGGAGTTGCTGGCGCTGGAGCCCGGCGCCTCGGAAGCGTTCGCGGCGCACGGGCTGGGTTATGCCGAGAGCGCCGGCGCGCCGGCGCTGAGGGCGGCCGTGACGGCGTTGTACGAAACGGTCGGCCCCGACGAGGTGCTGGTGCACAGCGGCGCCGAGGAAGCGATCTTCGTGTTCATGCACGCCGCCCTCGCGCCGGGCGACCACATCATCGTGCATTCGCCGTGCTACCAGTCGCTTCACGAGGTCGCCCGCGCCATCGGCGCGGGCGTGACGCCCTGGCGCGCGGATCCCCATGACGGCTGGAGCCTCGATCCCGACGACCTCGTCCGCGCCCTGGGGCCGCGCACGAGGGCCATCGTGCTCAACAGCCCCCACAACCCCACCGGCTACCTGATGGACCCGGATCGATACCGCCGGGTTGTGGCGATCGCCGAGGATCGTGGGGTCTGGTTGTTCTCCGACGAGGTTTACCGCGAGCTGGAGCACGATCCCGCCGATCGCCTGCCGGCGGCGTGCGACCTGAGCGAACGGGGCGTGTCCCTGGGCGTGATGTCCAAGACCTATGGCCTTGCCGGCCTGCGCATCGGCTGGGTGGCGACCCACGACCGGGACCTGATCGCGCGCATGGCCGCGCTCAAGGACTACACCACGATCTGCGCGGCCGCCCCGTCGGAATTCCTGGCGCGGCTCGCCCTCGCGCACCGGCATGAGCTGATCGAACGGAACCGCGGCATCGTGCTCGAGAACCTGGACCTGCTCGACAGGTTCTTCGCGCGCCATGCCGGCCGCTTCGCGTGGGCGCGGCCGCGCGCCGGCCCCATCGCCTTCCCCGAGCTCCTGGACGGCGGCGCCGAGGCCTTCTGCCGCCGGCTCATGGAGCGTGAGAGCATCCTGCTGCTGCCGGGCACGGTCTATGGCCACGGCGACCGCCACGTCCGTGTCGGCTTCGGCCGAAGCGGCCTGGCGCCGGCCCTCGAGAGGCTGGACGCTTATCTCGGCGCCTGATCAGCCCCGAGCCGCGAGAGCCGAGCCGCCGGCGTAACGCGCCGCCGGTCCCAGCTCCTCGGCGATGCGGATGAGCTGGTTGTACTTGGCGGTGCGGTCCGAGCGGCTCAGGGAGCCGGTCTTGATCTGGCCGCCGTTGGTGGCCACCACGAGGTCGGCGATGGTCGCGTCCTCGGTCTCGCCGGAGCGGTGCGACCATACCGTCGTGTAGCCCGCCTTGTGCGCCGTCTCCACCGTCTCGAGCGTCTCGGTGAGCGTGCCGATCTGGTTCACCTTTATGAGGATCGAGTTGGCGACACCGCGCGCGATGCCGTCCTTGAGGCGCTCGGGGCTGGTGACGAAAAGATCGTCGCCGACGAGCTGGATACGCGCGCCCAGCGCCTCGGTGAGGGCGCGCCAGCCGTCCCAGTCGTCCTCGGCAAGGCCATCCTCGATCGAGACAATGGGATAGCGCCCACACAGGTCCTCGTAATAGCGGACCATTTCGTCGGCCCCGAGGGTCCGGCCCTCCCCCGCGAGCTCGTACTTGCCGTCCTTGAAGAACTCCGTCGCGGCCGGGTCGAGGGCCAGCGACACCTCGTCCCCCGGCTTGTAGCCCGCCGTCTCGATGGCCTTCATGACGTAGCCCAGGGCCTCGTCCGAGCTTGCCAGGTTGGGCGCGAAACCGCCTTCGTCGCCGACATTGGTGTTGTGGCCGGCATCGCCGAGCGCCCGCTTGAGGCCATGGAACACCTCGGCGCCGGTGCGGATCGCCTCGGCGACGGTGGACGCGGCCACCGGCATGATCATGAACTCCTGCACGTCGATGGGGTTGTCCGCGTGCTGGCCGCCGTTGACGATGTTCATCATCGGCACCGGCAGGGTGCGCGCATGCGTGCCGCCGACGTAGCGGTAGAGCGGCAGCCCGGCATCGCGCGCCGCGGCCTTGGCGACCGCCAGGGATATGCCGAGGATTGCGTTGGCCCCGAGCCGGCCCTTGTTGGGCGTGCCGTCGAGCTCGATCATGGTCTGGTCGATGTGGACCTGGTCCTCGGCGTCGAAGCCGGAAAGCGCGTCGAACAGCTCGCCGTTCACCGCCTCGACCGCGTTCAGGACCCCCTTGCCGCCGTAGCGGTCCTTGTCGCCGTCGCGCAGCTCCACCGCCTCGTGGGCGCCGGTGGAGGCGCCGGACGGCACGGCGGCGCGACCGTAGGCGCCGCTCTCGAGGGTGACGTCGACCTCGACCGTTGGATTGCCCCGGCTGTCGAGGATCTCCCGTCCGCGGATATCGACGATCGCGGTCATGGCTGGCTCCGGCCGTTTTCCTGGAACGAGCCCCGGCGCTAGCACGCGGCCGGGCCCGGCGCAAGGGGAAACGACTACTAAGCCCCCGTCTCGAGGTCGACGGGCCTGTCCTTAGCCAGACGGTCGATGGACATGAGGGTCTCGACGAGCTCCGGCAGCCGGTTCAGGTGCACCATGTTGGGCCCGTCGCTGGGCGCGCGGTCCGGGTCCTGGTGGGTCTCCATGAACACCGCCGCGACGCCTACCGCCACCGCCGCCCGCGCAAGCACGGGCACGAACTGGCGCTGGCCGCCGCTGGTGGCGCCGCGGCCGCCGGGCTGCTGCACCGAGTGGGTGGCGTCGAACACCACGGGACAACCGGTCTCCACGGCCATGAGCGGCAGCGCCCGCATGTCGGAGACCAGGGTGTTGTAGCCGAAGCTCGCGCCGCGCTCGCACACCAGGGCGTTCTCGTTCCCGGCGCCGCGCACCTTGGCCACCACGTTCTTCATGTCCCACGGCGCCAGGAACTGGCCCTTCTTGATGTTGATGGCGCGCCCGGTCTCGGCCGCCGCCACCAGAAGGTCCGTTTGCCGGCAAAGAAAGGCGGGGATCTGCAGCACGTCCACCGCCTCCGCCACCCGGCCGCACTGATCGGCCGCGTGCACGTCGGTGAGCACCGGACAGCCGACCCTCTCGCGAACCTCGGCCAGGATCGGCAGGCTCTTGTCGATGCCGAGCCCGCGGGGGCTCTCGGCGGCGGTGCGGTTCGCCTTGTCGTAGCTGGTCTTGTAGATGAGCCCGATCCCCAACCGGTCCGCCATCTCCTTGAGCGCCTGGCTCATCTCGAGGGCGTGGGCGCGGGATTCGAGGGCGCAGGGGCCTGCGATCAGGGCAAGAGGCAGGTCGTTGCCCACCGCGAGGTTCCCGACCTGTACGTGACGCGCCGTCTGGTTGGTCATGGCAACCCCCAAGGTCAAACAAGGCGCGATTGATCGATCGCCGCGGCGATGAACGAGGTGAACAGCGGGTGCGGGTCGAACGGCTTGGACTTGAGCTCGGGATGGAACTGCACCCCGATGAACCACGGATGGTCCGGGATCTCCACGATCTCCGGCAGCTCCCCGTCCGGCGACAGCCCGGAGAAGACGAGCCCCGCCTCCTCCAGCGGATCCCGGTAGTTGATGTTGACCTCGTAGCGGTGCCGGTGGCGCTCGCTGATCTGGCGGATTCCGTAGATCTCCGCCACCCGGGAGCCCTCCGTCAGGAGCGCCGGATAGGCGCCCAGGCGCATGGTGCCGCCGAGATTGTCGCCGGGCCTGCGGCGCTCGATCGTGTTGCCGCGGGTCCATTCGGTGAGCAGCCCGATCACCGGGTGCGCGCAGGTACCGAACTCGGTGGATCCCGCCCCCTCGAGGCCCGCGAGATTGCGGGCCGCCTCGATGACCGCCATCTGCATGCCGAAGCAGATACCGAGAAAGGGCACCCGGCGCTCGCGAGCGAAACGGGCCGCCAGCACCTTGCCTTCGGCGCCGCGCGCGCCGAAGCCGCCGGGGACGAGGATGCCGTCGACGCCTTCGAGGTGCGGTGCCGGGTCGTCCTTCTCGAAGATCTCGGCGTCGATCCAGCTCAGGTTGACCTGGGACGTGTTGGCGATGCCGCCATGGCTCAACGCCTCGGCCAGCGACTTGTAGGCGTCCATGAGGCGCGTGTACTTGCCGACAATGGCGATGCTCACCTCGCCCTCGGGCTCCTGGATCCTCCGGACGATGCGGCGCCAGGTCTCGAGGTCCGGCTCGCGCGAGGCGTCGAGGCCGAAATGCGCCAGCACCTCGGTGTCCATGCCCTCGTCATGGTAGCTGACGGGCACCTGATAGATCGTGGCCACGTCGAGGCCCTGCACCACCGCCTCCGGCCGCAGGTTGCAGAACAACGCGATCTTGCGGCGCTGGCTCTCCGGGATCGGACGGTCGCACCGGCACACCACCATGTCGGGCCGGATGCCGACGCGCTGCAGCTCCTTCACCGAATGCTGGGTCGGCTTGGTCTTGAGCTCGCCCGCGGCCGGAAGATAGGGCACCAGCGTGAGATGGATGAACATGGCGCGGCGCGGTCCGAGCTCGAAAGCCAGCTGCCGAATCGCCTCCAGGAACGGCAGGCTCTCGATGTCGCCGACCGTCCCGCCGATCTCGCACAGAACGAAGTCCTCGTCGTTCAGGTCGGCGGTGGCAAAGTTCTTGATCGCGTCGGTGACATGGGGAACGACCTGAACCGTGCCGCCGAGGTAGTCGCCCCGGCGCTCGCGCGCCAGCACCTCGGAATAGATCCGGCCGGTGGTGACGTTGTCCGATTGCTTGGCTGCAACGCCCGTGTAGCGCTCGTAGTGGCCCAGGTCCAGATCGGTCTCGGCGCCGTCGTCGGTCACATAGACCTCGCCGTGCTCGTAGGGGCTCAACGTGCCGGGATCGACGTTGAGGTATGGGTCCAGCTTGCGCACGCGCACCTTGTAGCCGCGCGCCTGAAGCACGGCCCCGAGCGACGCGGAGGCGAGGCCCTTGCCCAAGGAGGAAACCACGCCGCCGGTTATGAATATGAACCTGGTCACGCGGACGCAATCCCCGTCTTGCACGGCCGACTCGAGACCCGCCGCAAAAGAAAGAGGCGGCACGGGTGCCGCCTCCTGCCGTCGGTTCCGCCCCGAGGGCTCATGTCAGTCATCGAGCGGCACGCTCGGCTCCACCGGCCCCTCCGGGGTCGCGGCAGGTTCGGGCGTCTCATGGGTTGGCGGCAACGCTTCCTCCGCCGGAGCCACATCGCCGATGATCGAGCGCGTCGCCGGCTGGGTCCCGGAGAGGATCGAGAGCGCGATGCTGCTGACAAAGAAGAGCCCCGCCAGGACGGCCGTCGCCCGGGTCAGCAGGTTCGCGGTCGCGCGGTTTCCGATGAGCCCGCCCATGCCGCCGCCGGACCCGCCGCCGCCGATGCCGAGGCCGCCACCCTCCGATCGCTGCAACAGCACGACTCCCACGATCCCGAGGGCCAGCAGCAGGTGAACAATGAGCAATATCGTGGCCATATCCTACTCTCGAACGAGCGCCCGGGGCGCGCCCGGCCAAGCCCGCCCCCGCCCACGAACTCACGCGTTTTTAGTCGTTCCGGGCGCTCTTTGCCAGTGCAATCTTGGGCGGCCGGGGCGCCAGGTTCAGCCCGGAACACTCATGGCAATCGCCCAGAAATCCTGGGCCTTCAGGCTGGCGCCACCCACGAGAGCGCCATCGACGTCGGCGACGCCCAGAAGCGCCTCCGCGTTGTCCGGCTTCACCGAGCCGCCATAGAGCACGCGCATCCTTCGGGCGTCGTCACGGATCAGGACGCTCAGATATGCGCGGATGTGGCTGTGCGCCTCCTCGACCTGCTCCAGCGTCGGCGTGCGCCCGGTGCCGATCGCCCAGACAGGCTCGTAGGCTATGACGGTGTTGACCGAGCTGAACGGCGCCGAGCCACCGGGGGGCACCAACGGAAGCGACCCCTCGAGCTGCGTGCTGAGCACGGCGAGGGTCTGTCCGCCGTCCCTTTCGGCTTCGGTCTCGCCGATGCACACGAGCGCCGCAAGGTCCGCCCCGTGGGCGGCGATAACCTTCGCGCGCACGAGCGCGTCCGTCTCGCCGTGGTCCTGGCGCCGCTCAGAGTGACCGAGTATGACGTAGCTCGCGCCTGCGTCGGCCAGCATGGAGGCGCTCACGTCGCCCGTGTGGGCGCCCCCGGTTGCGGCGTGGCAGTCCTGCCCGCCAACCGCGATGCCGCTGCCTGCCAAAGCCTCGGAAACGGCGCGCACCAGCGTCGCCGGCGGGCACAAGAGAAGCTCGAGGTCCGGGGCTCCCGTCGCCTCGACGCGCTCGCGCATCGCCCGCGCCAGCTCCAGTCCGTCCGCCGCGAGGCCGTTCATCTTCCAGTTGCCGGCGATCAGCGGGCGCCGGCCCGAAGCCACGCTCATGCTCCCCCCATCGACTGCCATCACGCCCGGGTGCTGTAGCACAGCGCCGGGACCGGAGTCAGCGGACGATTCAGCGTGATTGACGTACCCTTGAGGACTTGTCATGGGATGGAATCACGCTTGCGGCGCGAAGCGGGACCCTCATATCATGCCGCTCGCGACCACGGGAACACGACGGACGGCAGACAATGCTCCAGTCACTTCGCAAGAGCACTTCCAGCTGGATCATGAAGGCCATACTCGGCCTCTTGGCGTTGACGTTCGTGGCGTTCTTCGGCGTCGGACGGGGGCCAGGCGGGCACTCGGGCCGGGGCAACGTCAACGCGGTCGTTCAGGTGGGCGGCGTGGACATCGGCGCGCAAGAGATCTCGCGCGCCTTCAACCAGGAGATCCGGGCCGTGGCGCCGCTCATCGGCGGCCAGCTGGACGCCGAACGCGCCCGCCAGATCGGGCTCCTCGACAGCGCCGTCCGGCGTCTCGTGGCACAAACGCTTCTGCGGCTCGCGGCCGACGACCTGGGCGTCGTCGTCTCCGACGAGCTGGTGCGCCGGGAGATCATCGAGCTCCCGCAGTTCCAGGACGAAGAAGGCCGGTTCAATCGAGCCGCGTTCGAAGCCTTTCTGCTTCACAGCGGCACGTCCGAGGGCGAGCTGATCGAGCAGCTTCGGTCGGACCTCTCGCGGGGTCAATATGCCGGGACGTTGAGCAGCGGCGGCGTCGCCCCCTTCACCCTGGTTGAAACGCTGTACCGGTATCGTGAAGAGCGGCGGGTCGCCGAGGCGGTCATCGTCCCCGCGGCGACCGATGTGGGCGAACCGAACGAGGCCGCGCTGGCGGCGTACTATGAGGACAACAAGGAGCGGTTCCGCGCTCCCGAGTACCGGGCCTTCACCCTGGCATCGCTCACGCCGGAGCAGCTGGCGGCCGAGATCGCCATCTCCGAGGAGGACATCGCCGCCGAGTACGAGCTGAGGCAGCACGAGTTTCGCATCCCCGAGCAACGGGAGCTCGACCAGGCCGTCTTCCCCGATCGCGAGGCCGCCGATCGCACCGCGATGCTCGTCGCCGAGGGCACGGGCTTCGTCGATGCCGTGGAGGAGGTGTCCGGGGCGGCGCCCGTCCCGCTGGGTCGGGTCGTTGCCGGCGAGTTGCTGCCGGAGCTCGCGGAGCCCGCGTTCAGCGCGTCCAAAGGCGACGTCGTCGGCCCCATCGAAAGCCCACTGGGCTGGCACCTGCTACGGGTCAACGCGGTGTCCGATGGAGAGGTGTTGTCGCTGGACGACGTGCGCGACGAGCTTTCCGCGAGCCTGGCGCTCGAGGAGGCGCGAGACGGCATTTTCGACGTGATCGCCGCGGTCGAGGACACGCTCGCCGGCGGCGGCACGCTGGAGGAGGCGACGGACGTCGGCAAGCTCTCCATGGTTCGCGTCGAGGCCATGGACAGACAGGGTCTCGATCCTTCCGGGCAGCCGATACCCGAGCTCGACATCGGCGGCGACGTCGCCGGAACGGCCTTCGAGACCGAGGAAGCCCAGGACAGCTTCGTCGTCGAGACCAGCGACGGCGGCTTCTTCGTCCTACGTGTGGACCGGGTCAACCCGGAGCGGATCCGTTCCCGCGACGAGGCGCGCGAAGCGGTCACGGCGGCATGGCGGGAGAGCGAAGGCCTGCGCGTGGCGGAGCGGCAGGCGCTGGAAATCGTGGAACGCGTGAACGGCGGCGCTTCTTTCGCGGACGCGGCCCGGGAGCTGGGCCACGTGGCGACGACGAGCGAACCGTTCAGCCGCACCGAAAGCGACGGCGTTGTCCCCGGCCCGCTCGTGGAGCTTCTGTTCCAGAGCGACGTCGGCGACGTCGTGTTCGCGCCGACACCGGGCGGCTTCGCCGTGGGACGGCTGCTGGAGGTGACCCCGCCGACCGGCTCGGTGGGTCTCATCAACCTTCGGGACACCCTGAACCAGGCCATCGCTCAGGACATCCAGTCGCAACTGGTCCTCGCCCTCCAGGACCGCTACGAGGTCGAAGTCGACGAGGAGGCGTTGGACAACCTCTTCAGCCGCTGAACACGGTCAGTCCGGATCATCCGCCCGGGCGACGATCGTGCTGAGCGGCACCAGCGCCAGACCGCGACTTTCCACTTGCGGCAGCCACTCGGCCAGAACTTCGATCGTCGTGTCATGAGGGTGCCCGATGGCGATCGCGAACCCAGCATCGCGCGCCAGATGCTCGAGTTCCACGAGCGCCTCGCGTATCGCCTCCCGCGAAGGATCGTGATCGAGGAACACGGTCCGTTCGACCACCGGGACACCGACGCGCCGCGCGACCTCCGTGCCCACGGTGTCGGGAGTCGTGCGACTGTCCAGGAAGAACAGCCCGCGCTCCCTGAGCTCCTCCATCACCACCGACATCCCGGCACGGTCTTCGGTGAAGCGGCTTCCCATGTGGTTGTTCACGCCCACATAGCCTGAGAATCGGTCGAGAGCCCGCTTGACGCGCTGTCTGAGCTCGTCCTCGCCGAGGTCGGTCTGCAGAGCTCCCGGACCGGGGTCCTCCTCGGGACTATGCGGTTCCATGGGGAGATGCAGCATGAGCTCGTGACCGGCCGCCCGGGCGGCGGCCGCTTGCAGCTCGAGCTCTTCGGCATAAGCGAGAAACGACGTCGTGAGCGGCGGCGGCAAGGCCACCGCGCGCGCCGACCGGTCCCGGTCGAGGCCGAGATCGTCGAACACCACGGCGATCATCGGACGGTCGTCCGCCGGCGGTCGCACCGCCGCGACCTCCTGGCCGACGTGTGCCGACCGAACGGCGGGCAGCGCGGCCGGCGGGGCGGCCACGGTTTCGGAGGCGCGCGGCCCCGACGCCTGAGCTACGCCGGACTCCGGCGCGGGATCGGACGCCGCCCGAGCCACCGGAGCGGCGTTCTCGGACCCGCCATCGACGCCACTCTCGACGCCATCGCCGGCGCCGGGATCGTTGAGAGCCAACGTTACCGCCAGAAGGGTCGACAGGCTGCCGATGGCAAGACCCAGTGCAAGGGCCGTCGCCAGAGCCAGACGTCCGCTGCCGCCCGACGACCGGTCCCGTCCCTCCCGGGGTCGGCGTTGACGGAGGTTGTTCTCGGGTCCGTGCGGCATCACGTATGTGGCCTCCACGCCGTCAACCGAACAAACGCCATCACCCGGCCAGGCCACGGCACAGCGCGCTGCGACGGTGTTGCTATAAGCAAATTCAAAAGGTTACGCTAGAGCTTCGTCCCGCCTGGCATCGTCCGAGACGGGCGCACTATAGCACAGGGAAGGTTGGCGCGATGAGCGGCGATCTCACGGACCTGAAGGAGCTGCTCGCCGAGGTCGCCGGCGGCGCGACACTTACCCAGGCGAAGGCGGAACAGGCCTTCAACATCATCATGTCGGGCAACGCCACGCCCGCCCAGATGGGCGGCTTCCTCATGGCCCTGCGCGTCCGTGGCGAGACCATAGATGAAATCACCGGCGCCGCCCGCATCATGCGGGCCAAGGCCCATACGATCGAGGCGCCGCCGGGCGCCATCGACACCTGCGGCACCGGGGGCGACGGAAAGGGCACGCTCAACATCTCCACCGGCGCAAGCCTCGTCATCGCCGCCTGCGGCGTGGCGGTAGCCAAGCACGGCAACCGGGCGCTGAGCTCGCGCACCGGCGCGTCCGACGTGCTCGCCGCGCTCGGGGTGAACATCGATGCGGATTTCGCCCTGATCAGAGAGTCCATCTGGGAGAATCACATCGGCTTCCTCATGGCGCCGCGACACCACAGCGCGATGCGCAACGTCGCCGGTGTACGCGTCGAGCTGGGCACCCGCACGTTGTTCAATCTTCTGGGACCGCTGTCCAGCCCGGCGCTCGTAAAGCGGCAAATGGTCGGCGTGTTCGCCCGGGAATGGATCGAGCCGCTGGCGCAGGTGCTGGGGAACCTCGGCCTCGAGCGCGCCTGGGTCATGCACGGCGAAGGCGGTCTCGACGAGATGACAACCACGGGCACGACCTACGTGGCGGAGCTCGACGACGGCCGCGTACGCTCCTTCGAAATTACCCCCGAGGAGGTTGGCCTGCCGCGCGCCCGCCTGGAGGACATCAAAGGCGGCGATGCCGAGCACAACGCCGCCGCCATGCGTCTGATGCTCGATGGCGAGCGGGGTCCGTTCCGCGACGTCGTGCTCTACACCAGCGCCGGGGCGCTGATAGTCGCCGGCAAGGCGACGAACCTCGAGGAAGGCCTGGCCATGGCCACCGATGCCATCGACAGTGGCGCCGCCAAGAGAAAGCTGGAGCGGCTGGTCGAGATCACCAACCGGCCGCCGCCCGCCGGGACCGGCGAATGAGCGACGTGCTGAAGCGGATCTGCGCCGACAAGCTGGAGCACGTAGCGTCGCGCAAGGCCTCCCATCCACTATCGCGCCTCGAGGCGCAGGCCAGGGAGGCGCCGCCCGCCCGCGGTTTCGCGCGGCGACTTGCGGATACGATAGCGGAGGGAAATTACGGCCTGATCTGCGAAATCAAGAAGGCGTCGCCGAGCCGGGGGCTCATCCGGGCGGATTTCGATCCGGTCGAGATCGCGCGGGCCTACGAGCGGGGTGGCGCGAGCTGTATCTCGGTGCTGACCGACGCGCCCTACTTCCAAGGCGCCGACGCGCACCTTACCGCCGCCCGCGCCGCGGTTTCGCTTCCGGTACTGAGGAAGGATTTCGTGCTCGATCCGTATCAGGTGATCGAAGCACGCGCCATGGGCGCTGATTGCATCCTGCTGATCATGGCGGCCCTCGACGGTGGCCAGGCGGCACAGCTCGTGGCCTCGGCGCACGAGCACGGCATGGACGTGCTGGTGGAGGTTCACGACGCCGACGAGATGCGGCGCGCCCTCGCGCTCGAGGCGGACCTCGTGGGCATCAACAATCGCAACCTGAAGACGTTGGCCGTGGACCTCGCTACGACCGAGGCCCTGGCGTCCATGGCGCCGCCGGATCGGCTGCTGGTCTCGGAGAGCGGCCTCGCGAGCCGCGGCGACCTCGATCGCATGGCAGCCGCCGGGGCGCGCTGCTTCCTCGTTGGCGAATCGCTGATGAGGGAGAGAGACATCGCGGGCGCCGTGCATGCCCTCGTCGCCGCGCCGGCGCCGGCCGACGTCGAGGCCACCGCCTGAGCGAGCATGGCCGAGCTCACCCATATCGACGAAAAGGGCCGCGCCCGCATGGTGGACGTGACCGCCAAGGACGTCACCGAACGCGTGGCCGCGGCCGCCGCATCGGTGACGATGCGCGCGGAAACGCTGGCGCTTATCCAGGCGGGCGATATCAAGAAGGGCGATGTGCTCGCCGTTGCCCGCCTCGCCGGGATCATGGCGGCAAAGCGCACGGCCGAGCTCGTGCCCCTCTGTCACCCCCTTGCCTTGACCGCGATCGACGTGAGCGTGTCGCCCAACCCGGAGCGCAAGACGGTGGACATAGAGGCGACCGTCAAGCTCAGGGGCCGCACCGGGGCCGAGATGGAAGCCATGACGGCCGTGGCCGTGGCGGCGCTTTCGGTCTACGACATGTGCAAGGCGGTCGACCGCACCATGCGCATCACCGACGTCCGGCTCACTTACAAGACGGGCGGAAAATCGGGCACCTTCGTGGAGCGGGAGCGCAGGCGTTGATCTCGGTCGACGACGCGCTCGGACGTATCCTTGCCCCGCTGACGCCGATGCCGGCGGAACAGGTGGGTATCTCCGGGGCGTTGGGCCGCGTTCTGGCGGCGGACGTGGCCGCGCGAACGACCCAGCCGCCGGTCGCCGTCTCGGCGATGGACGGCTACGCCGTGCGTGCCGCCGACGTCGCGAACGTTCCGGCCCGACTCGAGATCGTTGGCGAGGTTCCGGCCGGACAGACCTACGATGGCGAGGTGAGCATCGCCACGGCCGTACGCATCTTCACCGGCGCGCCGGTACCGTCTGGCGCCGATGCCATCGTCATCCAGGAGGACACGACACGCGACGGCAACCGGGTCGTCGTCCGCGAGCGGGCCGAGGCCGGCACCTACATTCGTCCAACCGGTCTGGACTTCTCCGAGGGCGACGTGCTGCTCAAGGAGAACCACCTGATGACGGCCCGCGACGTAGGTCTCGCGGCCGCGATGAACGTGTCGTGGCTCGCGGTGCGACGGAAACCGCGGGTGGCGATTCTGGCCACGGGGGACGAGGTGGTCCTGCCGGGCGATCCGATGGGACCCGCCCGCGTCGTCAGCTCCAACAACTTTTCACTGGCCGCCCTGGTCGAGGCCGCCGGCGGCGTGGCCATCACGCTTGGAATTGCGGCCGACGACCCGGCTTCGCTTTCGGCCATGGCCTCCGGCGCCGCCGGCGCCGATTTCCTCGTGACGACAGGTGGCGCATCCACGGGTGACCACGATCTCGTTCAATCCGTCCTGAGCGAGCACGGGCTCAAGGTGGACTTCTGGCGCATCGCAATGCGGCCGGGCAAGCCGCTGATGTTCGGACATTTCGGCGACGTGCCCATGCTGGGACTGCCCGGCAATCCCGTGTCCACGGTGGTATGCGGGATACTGTTTCTCGTGCCCGCGATCGAACGCATGCTCGGACTCGCGCGGCCGGCCGAGCCCAAGCGCACCGCCATTCTGGGCTGTGACGTGGACGCCAACGACAGGCGTCAGGATTATCTGCGCGCCACCCTGAGCTACGGGGCGGACGGCGACGCCATCGCCACGCCCTTTCCGATCCAGGACAGCTCGATGTTCGCGCGCATGGCGGAGGCAAGCTGCCTGGTGGTTCGCGCCCCCCATGCGCCGCCGGCGCCCGCCGGCACACGAGTCGAGATCATTCCGCTCAAAGGCGGATCGGTCGGTATCTGACCCGTCCTCGCCTGCCCCTCCTTCGCCCGTCGAATTTTTGCGCTTGACCCGCCCCGAGAACAGGAGTAGAACACTACACGTTTGCCGTTTGTTCCGCGTGTTGGAGATCACGCGCGGGGGGCTGTGTGAGGGAATGGAATGCTTACCAGAAAACAATACGAACTTCTCGTCTACATCAACCAGTACTTGTCGGAGAACGGAGTCTCTCCCTCGTTCGACGAGATGAAGGATGCCCTGGGGCTGAGGTCGAAGTCGGGTATCCACCGCCTGATCACGGGTCTCGAGGAAAGGGAATTCATAAAGCGGCTGCCGCACCGGGCACGGGCGCTCGAGGTGCTCCGGCTGCCGGAGGACGTTACCGTCGACAGGGGACGGCGACCGGCGCGCTTCGACCCTCAGGTGATCGAAGGCGGGTTCCCCTCCGGTCGCGGCGCGGAGGACGTGCCGCCCGGACAGGACGACAGGGCGGTCCCGGTTCCGCTGCTGGGCCGCATAGCCGCGGGCACGCCGATCGAGGCGCTCAGGGATACCTCCCATCTGGTCGGCATCCCCGCCGCGCTCTTGGGAAGCGGTGAGTACTACTGCCTCGAGGTCGAAGGCGACTCCATGGTGGATGCCGGCATCCTCGACAACGACGTCGTCGTCATCGAGCGTTGCGATACGGCGGAGAACGGCTCCATCGTCGTGGCCCTGGTGGAGGCACAGGAGGTCACTCTCAAGCGCCTGCGCCGACGGCACAATTCCGTGGCGCTCGAGCCTGCCAACCGCAATTACGAAACTCGGATATTCGGACCCGATCAGGTGGAGATCCAGGGGCGGCTGGTCGCCCTGGTACGCCGCTACTGACCCCCCGATCTCTCTCGACGACCTGCTACAGGTACCCAGGGACGGCGACCGCGAATCTCGTTCGCGCTCTCGACACGGACGCCGGACGCGTCCGCTTGCGGGGACGTGAGCCAGAAGGCGTGGCCGCCGTCCCGCCAGAGGTCGAACCGGTCGACCACGATCACTGGTCTCGAGCACGCCCGGGGCACCGCGACGGTGGCGATCACCACGTCGGCGCGGCGGCAGTCTTCGACCAGCGCGCGTTCGTCGCGAACGAGCGCGACGACCCGATCGTGGGCGCGGTAGATACACCCGAGGCCGTCGCACCGTAGCCGGCCGTCGGACGAGAGGCCGTCGCGGGGAAAGGTCGTCCAGGTGTCCACCCCTGCGCTGCGCAGCCAGGTAACACGGCTGAACGGCGCCGCCCGCCGGCTCGACACGAGGTAGCCGCCATCGGCGCCGCGTACGGCAGCGAGCTTGCCGTCGCCGGTGATGAGCACATCGGCCGGCCGGGTCAGGCCCAGCGAGGCCAGTCCGGCCAGCACCGGGAGCAGCCCGAAGCAGCGCCACCGCCGTCTGAGGAGCATCAGCCACAACCCACCGGCGACGATGGCGACATAGCCGGCGAGGGGCATGGCGGGCGCCAGCTCGACCGAGCCCGGCCAGGAGGCGACCACGTGGGCGGTCGCGATAACGCCGTCGAGGCCCCACCCCATGGGGATGAGCGCCAGACCCTCGAACCCGAAAGGCATCAGGGCGAACGCGGCCACGGCCCAGGGCATCACCCACAGCGCGGTCAGCGGAACCGCGACAAGGTTTGCCGCCAGGCCGAACACGGCGACGCGGCTGAAGTGGAAAAGGGCGACGGGCATCGTGGCGAGCCCCGCGATGAGCGTCGTCAGGGCGACGCCGCCGAGGTACAGCCCCGCTCGCTCGGCCAGACCGGCTTCGCGGTACCATATGCGCAGTCTGTCACCCAGCGCCTCGTAGACGGCCACCAGCGCCAACGCGGCGGCAAAGGACATCTGGAAGCTGGCGCCGAGCAACGTTTCCGGCCGCAGAACCAGGATCACGACGGCCGCCCAGGCGACCAGGCGCATCGAGATGCCGGTGCGGTCGAGCATGACCGCCAGCAACACCAGTCCGGTCATCATGAAGGCGCGCTGCGTCGGCACGGGCGCTCCGGCCAGGAGGAGGTAAGCGAAGGCGACAATCAGGGCGATGGCGGCCGCCCACTTCTTCACGGGATAACGCAAGACCACCGCCGGCCACAAAGCCAGGCCACCGCGGATCGCGAAGAACACGATCCCGGCAACGAGGCCGATGTGCAGACCCGAGATCGCCAGCAGATGCGCCAAGCCGGAATCGCGCATGGCGGTCAGGGTCTCCGGCGGAATGGCGCCCCGCTCACCCGTCATCAGGGCCGCCGCCACGCCACCCGTGGCGCCCTCGAGGCTCGCCGTCACGCGTTCGAAGATCACACGGCGCACGCCGGCTATCCGGCGCGCGCTGGCCCGTCTCCAGCCCAATTCCATCTGCCCGGCCGGCCGAACGACCGTCGGTCGACCGAAGGCAAAGCCGACCGCTCCGATTCGCTGGAACCACGCGCGCCGCTGGAAATCGAAGCCGCCGGGTATCGCCGGCCCGGGCGGCGGCACCAGCGCGGTGCGCAGCGTGACCAGATCGCCCGCACCGACGTGCGGGACACCTCCACGCGCCCAAACCCGCACACGGACGCGCGCCGGCGTTTCGTGCTCGTCGAGCCGCCCTATCTCCAACGCCTCGAGGACCAGGCGATATGCGCCGGCCATGGGGTCGATCTCGGCCACCAGGCCCGTGATCTCCACTCCGCGAAGCTCACGGGTCAACACCGGCGCCGAGACCAGCGCACCACGCAACTGCGCGGCCGCGAAACCGGTGGATGCGCCGGCCAGGGCAAACGCCACGAGCAGCGCTCCCGGCCACCGCCCGTCCGACCCTTGGCGAAACAACAGCGCCAGCACGCCGAGAGAACCGACAACCGCCAGGGCACCGAGCCAGCCTGGCGGCTCGGCATGAAGAGCGAAGTACCCGGCTATGCCGCATCCCAGGGCCACAGGCAGCCAAAGCGCCCACCGATCGCGCTCCGCGGCCAGCTCGGCGCTCAGCCACCGCCGCAAGGGACGAACGGCCCGCTCCGCGTGCCCCTCCCACGGCTCGCGCGGCGTCGCCGTCATGACCGGCGCCGCCGGCTGTTTCGACGCCACGCGCTGTCCGGGGGAGGAGGCGAAGGAAGGGATTTACTGGCTGACAACGTTACCCGACACCAGGATGAGCAGCACGCCCCCTGTTTGAGAGACAAACCGCCGTTGTGCTACACACCGCTCACGCGCTGGGCCCTATGCAGCCTGGCGTTCCTCCTCCCAACCGCTCTCAGCTTCCTTGAATATGGCGGCTTCTGTCTGCTCAAGCTCGTCTAGTTCCTTTAGCAACTTGACGATCCGCTTGGCACGGGCGTGTCCGACTTTCTCCAAGGCATAGAACAGCCTCAAGAGGCGGTCAGCGGGTCCGTTAATTGCCTCGCTAGGCTTACCCTCCCAGCGGGCAATCGTGGACCGCGTGACATCCAGTATCTTGGCTAGGGTACCTTGAGAGATGCCCAGCATGGACCGCAAGTATCGTAGCTCCTGTCCCCGTATGCGCCGGGGGGAGGCGATAATCATCATGGCGATGACATCATGCAGACCGTCCATGTCCTCGATGGTTATAGACGGGCCGTGTTCGGTCTGCTTCTCTGTGAACCCGTTCGCCAGGTACACATAGTCTAACCCACATCCCGTGTAGTGGTGGCAGTTGTTCATCTTAGCCAGTCCATCCATTCCACTGTCCGAACGTAAAGACGTTCGCCCTCCCTGAAGATGACGGTTACGACCCCGGCTTCTCTCGTGCCGGGCATTCGTTTCGTCATGATGACCTTCCAATCGCCATGGTCGAGCAGTTCTGGTTCGCCTTCAACATGGCCGGTACGTAAAATTCGCAGAACTTCCACCGTCGTGATAGCCCTCTCGTCTTGCCGCTCCAGGGCATGCGGATGCCAGCCAATGTTGCTTGTATCTCTTGCTCGCTGGTGAACCAGTTCTTCGGCTTGGTCTGCTCGCAGGTTGTCCCAATGGATAGGTCGCTTCCGAAAGGGCATCGGGTCGTCATGATGTGCTATTTTGATACAACCTGTTCCATTATCAAGTGTATTAAAATGGTACATCCAAAAAGGGCGTGCACCGACCAAGCTGGGAGAGGTACAGGCGGTGAACAGTTCCCCCGTGATCTCCACCCCGCGAGGCTCACGGGTCAACACCGGCGCCGAAACCAGCGCTTAAGTAGCACGCCCCCTGTTTGAGAGACAAACCTCCGTTGTGCTACACACCGCTCACACCCGAGGACAAGCGTGAATGACAGTCGTCACCCGGATAGCGCCCTCGCCGACCGGATTCCTCCACATTGGCGGCGCCCGCACGGCGCTGTTCAACTGGCTGTTCGCACGCCACCACGGAGGCACGTTCCGGCTGCGGATCGAGGACACCGATCGGGCCCGCTCCACGCCCGAGGCCATCGACGCAATACTGGACGGGCTCAGCTGGCTCGGCATCGACTGGGATGGAGATGTGGTTTACCAGTCGCGCAACAGGGAGCGCCACCGGGAGCTGGCACTTGCGCTTCTGGAAGCGGGCAAGGGCTACCGCTGCTACGCCACGCCCGAAGAGCTGGCCGAGATGCGTGAGAAGGCGCGCGCCGAGGGAAGGACCAGGCTCTACGACGGTCGTTGGCGCGAACGCAATCCCGCGGAAGCGCCACCGGGCATAGACCCCGTGGTCCGCATCAAGATGCCGTCCGGCGGCGAGACCGTCATCGATGATGACGTCCAGGGTATCGTCCGCGTCGCCAACGACCGGCTCGACGATTTCGTCCTGCTGCGGGCCGATGGCACGCCTACCTACATGTTGGCGGCGGTCGCCGACGATCACGACATGGGCATCACGCACATTATTCGCGGCGACGACCACCTCAACAACGCTGTGCGCCAGTATCACCTCTACCGCGCCCTCGGCTGGGAGGCGCCCAGGTTCGCTCATATTCCCCTGATCCACGGGCCCGACGGCGCCAGGCTGCAGAAACGCCACGGAGCACTTGGCATCGGTGCCTATCGCGATATGGGCTACCTGCCCGAGGCCATGCGGAATTACCTCGCGCGCCTGGGCTGGAGCCATGGCGACGACGAGATATTCACGACCGATCAGGCGATCCGGTGGTTCGGCCTCGATGCCGTGGGGCGATCGCCCGCCCGTTTCGATCTCGCCAGGCTGGACAGTCTCAACGGCCATTACATCCGGGCCGCCGACGACCGGCGTCTGGTGGACCAGATCCTGCCGAGGATCGAGGACATGCTCGGCCGGTCGCCGGATGCCGCGATGGTCGAGCGGCTGATCAAGGGCATGTATAGCTTGAAGCAACGCGCAAAGACCCTGGAAGAACTGGCTGAAAAATCTATGATATATTGCCGCTCGGCCCCTTTGCCGATCAGCGAGAAGGCGGCCCGACTGCTGGACAGCGAGGGTCTCGGGCACCTGGGTGGGCTGGAGCCCCGGCTGAGGGCGCTGGAGCGCTGGGGCGAACCGGAGCTGGAGGCGGCAATACGAGAATACTGCGAAACCGCCGGTGTGAAGCTCGGAAACGTAGCTCAACCCTTACGCGCAGCACTCACGGGTTCGACCGTTTCTCCGAGCGTTTTCGAGGTCATGGAGGTGCTTGGGCGCGAGGAGGTGCTGGCAAGGGTCTCGGCGGTCACCGGGTAGCTCGATCCGCGCCGGGATCCGGACCACGATTGCCGGCCGAGGGCACGGTCAAGTACATTATGGGGGCCAGCGGAGGAGAAGAGGATCGCGCACCGTACGCTGAGAGGGACATAGTCGATGAACGAGGACGCACCCGGTAGGACCAAAGCAGAAGCCGAAACCGTAACCCTCAAAGTCAACAGCACCGGCCAGAGCTACGAGCTTCCGGTTCTGCACGGCACCTCTGGTCCCCCGGTGATTGATGTGCGCCGGCTTTACGCCGAAACCGGGATGTTCACCTACGACCCGGGCTACACGTCGACGGCCAGCTGCGATTCAGCGATCACATACATCGACGGCGAGGCCGGCATCCTGCGCCATCGCGGCTATGCCATCGAGGACCTGGCCGAACACAGCGACTTCATGGAAATCTGCTACCTGCTGCTCAACCGCGAGCTGCCGACCCGCGCGGAGAAAGAGGTCTTCGAGCACACGATCACGCGCCACACGATGGTGCACGAGCAGCTGCTCTACCTGTACCGGGGCTTCCGCCGCGATGCCCACCCGATGGCGATCATGGTGGGCGTGACCGGGGCGCTGTCGGCTTTCTATCACGACTCCACCGACATCGGCGATCCGCACCAACGCCTGATCGCCTCACACAGGCTGATCGCCAAGATGCCGACGATCGCCGCAATGGCCTACAAGTACTCCGTAGGTCAGCCGTTCGTCTATCCGCGCAACGACCTGAGCTACGCCGCCAACTTCCTGAACATGACCTTTTCGGTTCCCGCGGAGGAATACCACATCAAGCCTTCGGTGGCGCGTGCCATGGACAGGATCTTCATCCTGCACGCGGACCACGAGCAGAACGCCTCGACCTCGACCGTGCGGCTCGCCGGTTCCTCGGGGGCCAACCCGTTCGCCTGCGTCGCGGCCGGGATTTCCTCCCTCTGGGGCCCCGCGCACGGGGGCGCCAACGAAGCCGTGCTCAACATGCTGCGAGAGATCGGCAGGAAAGATCGTATTTCCGAGTACCTGGACAAGGCCAAGGACAAGAACGACCCCTTCCGCCTCATGGGTTTCGGTCATCGGGTCTACAAGAACTACGATCCGCGCGCGGCGGTGCTTCGGAAGTCGATGCACGAAGTCCTCGAAGAGCTGGGCGTGCGCCGAGAGCCGTTGCTCGAACTCGCGCTCGAGCTCGAGCGGATCGCGCTCGAGGATGACTATTTCATCGAGCGTAAGCTGTTCCCGAACGTGGACTTCTACTCCGGCATCATCCTCAAGGCCATCGGCTTCCCGACCAGCATGTTCACGGTGCTGTTCTCCCTCGCCCGGACGGTCGGCTGGATCGCCCAATGGAAGGAGATGATCGAGGATCCGAGTCAGCGCATCGGGCGGCCGCGTCAGCTGTACAAAGGCCACGCCGGGCGCAAATACGTCCCCCTGGAGAAACGGGGTTGAGAAAGTGGCGCGGCGTCCCGGCCATACCCGCGGCCTCGTGGCATCGCCTCAAGAGAGGGCGGCCGAGGCGCCCCCACAGCGGGAGCCGCGCCGGATACACCCGGGCCGGCCCGCCAACGACAATCCTCCGCCGTGGGCGACGCGCCCTCGGCGCTTCGTGCTTGCGGCTGTCGCGCTCACGGCGCTGGTCGTCCTCGCCCTGCTGCTGGCTCTCTGAGGGTCGAGAGCCCGACCCTCGTTTCGTTCAACGCCGAGTCGGCCGCGCGATGCTCCGTCGCAAAGCGGAACACCACGTCGGCCGCGCGCTCGCTCGGCGGCCTTCCACCCAGGCCGAGCTGCCTGAGGGCGCTGTTCTGAGCCTCGAGAATATTGCGCCTGCGCTCGGGTGTCAGGAGCAGCGCCATCAACTCCGCCTCCAGCTTATCGGGGCGGCACTTCTCCTGAAGCAGCTCCGGGATCGCCTCATGTCCGGCAAGCAGGTTGACCGAGTTGACATACGGTATCCTGATCATGCGGCGCAGGATCCAGGCCGTTGGCGGCCAGACGCGGTGCGCGGTCACGCACGGCACGCCCGCCATCGCGAGCTCCAATGAAACGGTGCCCGAGGCGGCCAGGGCGACATTGCTCGCCGCCATCGCGCCGTAGCCCTCCTCGTGCCCCTCCACCACGACGACCGGCACACTCCAATCCGCCGTCCGCGCCCGTATGATGTCGGCCGCGTGCGCCACGGTCGGTACCACCACGCGAAGCCCTTCGAGCCGCCTGGCCATCCGGTGAGCCGTCTCACCGAACGGTTCCAAGAGACGCGAGACCTCGCCACGTCGGCTCCCTGGCAGCAGGCACAGCACCGGCGCGTCCTCGGCGATTTCATACCGCTCTCGGAACGCCCCACCGTCACCGCGATCCGCGCCGCACTCGACCACGGGATGTCCGACGAACGTGCAGCCCAGGCCGGCACGCGTGAAGTAAGGCGGCTCGAATGGAAACAAGGCCATGAGATGATCGAAACGTCGCCGGAACTTGCGCACCCGCCAGGGCCGCCACGCCCATACTTGAGGCGCGACGTAGTGCACCCGCGCGGCATCCCGTGACTTGAGACGGCGCACGACACCGAAGACGAAGGCCGGGGCGTCGATGGTAACAAGGATGTCGGGTCGGAAACGGTCGATCTCCCGCGCCGTTTCCTTCATACGACGAAACAGCGACCGGGCGCGGGGTATCACCTCGGCCAGGCCCATGACCGCAAGCTCGGAATACGGAAACAGGCTCTCCAGCCCCTCCGCCGCCATGCATGGTCCGCCGATGCCCGCGACCTCTACCCCGCCATGAGCGCGTGCGCGAAGAGCCGAGATCAAACGGCCGCCGAGGACGTCGCCGGAGGACTCTCCCGCGATCAAGAACACCCGGAGCGGCCGGTCCGGCGCACTTGGGGAACGGCTCACGCGGACTCTGCCTCCGCTTCGTCGAACGCGGCCGGGTCGATGCCGACGACGAAGAGACCCCGGTCGTCAGCCAGTCGAACGAGGCGTTCCCGCTCTATCACCAAAGTCTCGCCCGCGTGGATCGCGACCCCCCGTAGGCCGGAGTCGGCGGAAAGCTCGATCGTACGGGGCCCCACAGTCGGCAAGTCGACGCGTCGCTCCTGGGAAGGCTTCGACACCTTCACGAGCACGCCTCCCGGTCCATCGAGGCAGAGAGCCCGGCATCGCTGGACAAGAGCGTCGGTACCTTCCACCGCCTCGACGCCGAGAACGATGCCGCGCTGGACGACGACCGCCTGCCCAACGTCCAGACGCCCGAGCGCGCGGGCCACGGCGACTCCCCGGGCTATGTCGGTCTCGGCGGCATTGTCGGGCCTGTGCCGACCGTAGACGCCCGCTGCCGCTCTGAGGCCGGGCAGGACCTCGTCGGCGCCAACGATCGAGAAACCCTCGCCTTCCTCGAGCTCCTGAACGATCCAGCTCAGAAGGCCGTCGTCGCCCCGGCGGAGCACGCCGCTCGCCAGGAACCTGATCGCCCGCGTATCGGGCCATAGCTCGGCCGGTGAGGGACGGTGCACGGGTCCGGCGAGTACGAGCTCGCGGACGCCTTCGGCGCGCAGCCTCCTCAGAATGCGGCCGGCCGCGCCGACGCGCGCCCACATATGGGGCGCATCACCAATTATCGCGGGATCGGCATGGCCTTCGAACGCGATGACGAAATAGTCGCGTCCCGAGGAACGACAGGCGTCGATCAGCTGACCGGGCAGCAGTCCCTCGCCGGCGAGAATGCCCAGCTTAGCCGCCATTCTGCAATTTTGGCTGCAGCACGGCGCGCGACGAGTCCGTCCTGATGAAATCGACGATATCCATCACCGGCTGCACATCCCGATAGAGTTGCACCACGTCTTCGACCCTTTCGGCGAGCGTGCCCTCCTGGGCGAAGAGCAGGCGGTAGGCGGTGCGCAACGTGTGTATGTCATCGCGCGAGAAGCCGCGCCGCTTCAGCCCGATGACATTCAGACCGATAAGCCGCGCCCGATCGCCAACGGCCGAGCCGTAAGGTATGAGATCGTGCTCCACCCCCGACATGCCCCCGACCATCGAATGGGCTCCGATCCTGACGAACTGGTGCACCGCCGCGAGGCCCCCGATGATAGCATAGTCGTCGACGACCACGTGGCCTCCGAGCGTCGCATTGTTCGCCATGATCACCCGATTTCCGATTTTGCAGTCGTGGGCCACGTGGGCGCCAACCATGAAGAGACAGTCGTCGCCCACGGACGTGATCATACCGCCGCCCTCGGTGCCGGGATTCATCGTCACGTACTCGCGGATACGGTTATTTGCACCGATTCGCAGCACAGACGCCTCGCCACGGTACTTCAGATCCTGAGGCGGGTGGCCGATAGATGCGAAAGGAAATACGGCACATCCCGGGCCCAGCGTGGTACGGCCGGCGACGACGACATGGGACTTGAGCACGACGCCGTCGCCAAGCTCCACGTTCGAACCCACAATGCAGAATGGCCCCACCTCGACGCCCGCGCCGAGCTCCGCTCCCCGTTCGACGAGTGCCGTCGGGTGGATCTTACTCATTTCCTATCCCTGATCATCGCGGTGTAGGTGGCCTCGGCGACGGTTCGACCGTCGACGCGAGCCTCTCCGCTAAACTTCCAGACCGCCCCCCGGTTGCGGACCTTATTGACGTGTAGACGCAAGGTGTCACCCGGCAACACCGGCTTCCGGAAGCGCGCGTCCTCGATGCTCATGAAGTACACAAGCTTACCCTTTGCCTCATCCCCAAGTGTTTCCACCACGAGCGCCGCCGCGGTCTGCGCCAACGCCTCTACGATCAGGACGCCCGGCATCACGGGCTGTGACGGGAAATGCCCCTGGAAGAACGGCTCGCCGATCGTGACGTTCTTGATCCCAACGGCGCTGACATCGGGGTGGATGTCCTCGACGCGATCGATCATCAGAAAGGGGTAGCGGTGCGGGATCATATCCATGACCCGCAGCGTGTCCGCGGACCGACCTTCCCGCTCTCTTGCCTTCGCTTCCATCCGGGATGGCCCCTAGTGCCCTTGAGTCTTTCCTCGCTCCTTCGCCAGTCTGGCAAGGGTCGCGACCTGGCGGAAGAAGTCTCGTACGGGAACCGCCGGTGATCCGACGATTCTCGAACCGGCGGGAACATCCCGCATAACGCCGCCCTGAGCGCCGACCTGGGCCCCCTTGCCAACCCGGAGGTGGCCCGCCACGCCCGACTGAGCGGCAAGCACCACGTGATCCTCCAATCGGGTACTGCCGGACACACCGGCCTGGGCCACGATAACGCACCCCTTGCCGGTTTTCACGTTGTGTCCGATTTGAACCAAATTATCAATCTTGCTGCCCGCTCCAATAACCGTATCCGTGCCCGCGCCGCGGTCGATCGTGCTGTTCGCGCCGACCTCCACCTCGTCCTCGATACGCACCAGGCCGAGCTGTGGCACGTCGAGGTGACCTTTCGCATCCATGTCGAAGCCAAAGCCGCGCTGGCCTACCTGAACGCCGGGATGAATCAAGACGCGCTCGCCAACGATACAATGGCTCAGAGTCGCGTTGGGACCAATCTCGGTATCGGCGCCGATCTCAACGTTCGCCTCGACGACAGCGTTGGCGCCGACAAACACGCGTGGACCGAGCCTGACTTCGGGACCAATGACGGCTCCGGCCGCGATCGAGCACCCTTCTCCGATCTTGGCCGTGGGATCCACATGAGCGGCGGGATGGATACCGGGCCGTGGCAGCTCGCGCGGGTAGAAAGCCCGTGCGATGCGGGCATATGCGCGGTAGGGACGCCTGCTGAGGAGAAGGGCCATACCCTCGGGAGCCCGGTCCGCAAGCGCCGGCTCGACCACACATGCGCCGGCGCGGCTCGTTTGGAAAGCCTCCACGTAGCGACGGTTGTCAAGGAAGCTGACGTCGTCCGGTCCAGCGACCTCGAGTGGCGCCACGTCGCGAAGTTTCTTTTCCATAGGGGCTTCGGGGCGAAGCTCGGCCTCCGCTATCCGGGCCAGCTTCGCGAGAGTGAAAGGGCCGCGATTGGTAAAGAACCGTGGATCAGCCATGACCCCGTCGCATCCGCTACTGCTGCGGCGAATTCTCGGTAACTTCTATTTTGACGGATGGAAGTCGTTGGTCGAGCCGGGACAGCGCAGTTGCCGTGAAGTCGGATACATTGCGGGCGAACACGATCTGCGACCGCTGCAAGACGACGTTCACACCTTCCTCACGAGCCATCTTGCCTATCTCCTCGAACAGCACATTCTGAATCTGCCGCATCGAGGATTCGAACGCCCCATCGAGCACACGCCGCACCTCCTGCACCCGACGGTTCAGACCGGCCGCGTCCTTCTGAAACTGCTCGCGCCGCTGGGCGTAGATCTCGGGCGCCAGGATGGTCCGTTGCTGCTGAAGCTCCCGCTCGACGGCGCGAAGCCGGTTTTCCTCCTCCGAGATCTCCTGGCGGTACCGGGCCTGGATCTGCTCGAGCTGCTCCCGTGCGGTCGCCACGGCGCTCGCCTCGCGCATGACCGCCTCGATGTCCACCACCGCTATGACGGCGGCGCTCTGCCCGTCCTGCGCCATTGCGCCGCCCACGGCAAGGTGAATCGAGCCAAAGGCGCAAACGATCAATGCGCGGAACAAAGAGGTCTGTACCATGACGCTAGAACCTCGTGCCGAAATTAAGTCGAAGCGCCTCGGTCTCGTCGAAGTCTTCCTTGAGCACCGCCTGAGACAGGTCGACTCGAATCGGACCGAATGGCGACCGCCAGCCTACGCCAACTCCAATCGATGCGCGAATCGAAGCTTCGTCCTCGATGGATGGGCCGCCCACGTCGAGGTCCGTCAGCGTGCCGAAATCGCTGAAGACGCTCATGTCGATACCCAACTCCTCCGGCAGGCCCGTGGGCAACTGCAGCTCCGCCGTTCCGGAAAAGACCTGTTTGCCGCCGAGGGCATCGTCGGTGGCAAGGTCACGCGGGCCAACACCCGCGGTCTTGAAGCCGCGCAGGTTGGCGCCGCCGAGAAAGAAGCTGTCGACGATGCGCACGTCGTCCCCGATGCCAAAGATATAGCCCGCTTCGGCGGATAGGCCCAAGATCACGTTCTGGCCGAAAAGCGGCAGGAAGTATCCCGCTTCCACCTCATTACGAAGGAACTTGATTGTTCCTGGGGGCGACGCCAGGTCGACCTTGTACCTGGCAAACACGCCGTCCGTTGGTTGGATGCGGCTATCCAGCGCGTCGAAGAAGAACTCGTTGCCGATTATCGAGGATACTTCGCTACCTTCCTGCTGCTGAATGGCCAACGATGCGTCGTCCTGCACGTTCGAAATATCGTCTCGGGACAGGGTGTAGCGCAAATTGTGGCGGATCCGCGGCGAGAACTGGTAGCCGGCGCGCAAGCCGAAACCCACCTCGTCCTCCTCGAAGGAGCTCTCACTGGTAAAGTCGGTCCGCGTCCTGAACACGTCGAATCCCGCGCTGAGATTGCGATCGAGAAAAAACGGGTCGGTGAAGCTCAGATCGATCTGCTGCTGCTCCTGCGCAAGGGTGAGGCTGAGCCGAAGGTCCTGGCCCCGGCCGAGAAGGTTGCGCTCGCGAATGGACAGATCGCCGAGCAGTCCCGGTCCGGTTGAGAAGCCCGCGCCGACCGACAGTTCGCCGGTCGACTGTTCGACCACGTCCACGTTGACCACCGTCTTGTCGGGCGCCGAGCCCGGGTTGTTTTCTACGTCGATTCGGCTGAAGTATCCGAGGTTCCTGAGCCGTTGCCGGGAACGACGCACCTTGGCCGTATTGAAGGCATCGCCCTCGACCAGCTCGAATTCCCGCCGGATCACCTTGTCCAAGGTGCGGAGATTGCCGGTAATGTCGATGCGCTCCACAAACACACGCGGGCCCTCGCGCACGTCGTAGGTGACGCCGATCGTGCGTTCCTCGCGGTCCCGCCGGACCCGCGGACGCACGTCTACGAACGCGAAGCCCTGCGCGCCGGCCGCATCGGTAATGACTTCGAGCGTCTCCTCGACCTCGTCCGCGTTGTAGAACCGGCCCGGCTCGGTGACCACCAGCGCTCTCAGTACCTCGGGATCGAGATCGCGGATATCCGCAACGACGTCGATATCGCCGAAGCGGTAGCGCTCGCCTTCCTCGACGGTGAAAGTGATGATGAAGGCTTCCCGATCCAGGGTCAGCTCGGCAACGGCGGAAACGACGCGAAAGTCGGCATACCCTTCCGCCAAGTAGAAGCGCCTGAGCAGCTCGCGATCGAACGTGAGACGGTCGGGGTCGTAGGTGTCATCCGCCGTGAAGAACCGGTAGAAGCGGCTCTCTTTCGTCTGGACCACGCCGCGCAACGTGCGATCGCTGAATCTCTCGTTGCCGATGAAGCTGATCCTGCGGATGCCGGTGGCCGGACCTTCGTTGATCTCGAACGCCAGATCGATACGGTTCTCCGGAAGCTGGATCACTTTCGGCTCGACCGTGGCGGCAAACCGGCCGGAACGTCGATACAGCTCCTGGATCCGCTGAACATCCTGCTGGACTTTGGTGCGCGTGAACACCACGCGCGGTCTCAGCGAGACCTCGGCGGACAACGTCTCGTCGTCGATGCGGTCATTACCTTCGAAGGCGATGCGATTGATGATGGGGTTCTCCACCACCTGGACGATCAGGCTGTCGCCTTCGCGTCTCAGGGTTACGTCGGCGAAGAGCCCCGTGTTGAACAGGCTCTTGAGGGAGCGGTCCATACGCTCCACGTCGAAGGCATCACCCGGCTTGAGCTCCATGTAGGACATGACGGTCGACGGCTCGATCCGGCGCGTGCCCACGACTCTGATGTCACGGATCGTCTCCGTCGTCTGAGCGAACGGAGGCCCGGCGTTGGCGCTGACGAGAAACACGGCTGCGGCCACGAGCACACGAGCCAGGACGCGCTGGAGCTTGGACCGTCGCGGCGGCACACTTTCCCCCTCCGGCGTCGTGCCGCCCGCCCGCTAGGAAATAAGGGCAACAAACTGCTTGATGAGCGGCAGACGAACCAGATCGTTGAGGGTGGCGAATACCATGAGGCCCAGCACCAGCACCAGCCCGATTTTCAGACCGAGCTCCTGGGCGCGCGCCCCGGCCGGCCGGCCGCGGATGGCCTCATAGCCGTAGAACAGCAGGTGTCCTCCATCCAAAAGGGGAACAGGAAATAGATTGATCAGGCCTAGATTGACAGACAGAAACGCCGCGAAGATGACCAGGTTGGCCAGGCCCGCCTCGGCGGCGACCCCCGACATCTGCGCTATTCTGACCGGTCCTCCGAGTTCCGCGGTTCCGCGATCGCCGCTGACGATCTGACCCAGGGCCGTGAGGGTGATCGATACGAGCCGCGTCGTCTCTCGGGCACTCTGCCAGATGGCGGTCACGGGATCGTGGTGCTTGAACTCGCGGCCGACGCCCATGACGCCGAGCACGCCAATCCGCTGTTCCTCGCCAAGGCCGTCGTCCTCGACGCGGGCCTCCGGCGTTGCCTTGAGCGCTATGTGTTCGCCTTCGCGCAGGACCACGAGGTCGATCTCGATCCCGGGGTGCAGTCTGACCAGTTGCTGAACTTCCTCGAAGCGCTGGATGGACCGGCCCTCGACCTCGATCATCAGGTCGCCCTGCCGCAGCCCCGCACGCTCCGCCGCCGAGCCCGGCACTACCTCGGCGACCCGCGCCGGAGTGAAGGGCTGGCCGAGAAAGGTGAACATGAGGGCGAAAACGACGATGGCGAAAAGGAAGTTCGCAGCCGGGCCCGCCACCACGATGGCCGCCTTCTGTCCCAGGCGCTTGTTGAAGAAGCACTCGGCCCTCTCCTGCTCCGTGAGGGACTCGGCGCCTTCCTCGTCCGGTGCAAGGTCGTTCTGACCGAACATCTTGACATAGCCACCAAGCGGGATCAGGGAGAACTTCCAGCGGGTCCCACGGCGGTCGGTGAAACCGAAGATCTCCTTGCCGAAGCCGATGGAGAACGCCTCGACCCGGACGCCGTTGCGACGGGCAATCCAGAAATGGCCGAACTCGTGCACGAACACGACGGGGGTCAGAACAACGAGAAACCAGAATAGAGTCATCATGAATCCGCTCATTGGAAATCCACGCTCCCCTTCTTGCCCCGTCGAACTACCCTAACGGTATCACAGCATGTTTTCCCATAAGCTAACGCTCGCCTTCGCGCTTTCAACCGCCACTCGTGTCTAATCCTAAAGTGCCGTCGAAGGAATCTCGCAACAAGCCCTTGGAGCATCTAATACCTGGATGATCGGGTCAGGTCTGAAACAGTGACCAGCCACCAAATGCAACGATCACAGCGAGGACGGGGGCGGCGAATATCAGGCTATCGATGCGGTCCAGCACGCCGCCATGCCCTGGAATGAGAGCACCCGAGTCCTTGGCGCCGAAGCGCCGCTTGACGGCCGACTCGAACAGATCACCGAACTGCGCGACGACAGCCAGAATGCCGGCAAGACCCCCGGCCAGCCATTGAGACGCGCCGGTGAACGCAGCCGCAATGAAGGCTACGCCCGCGGCTACGGCAAGCACGATGCCCCCCAGAAAGCCGGCCCAAGTCTTTCTAGGGCTCACCGTCGGCGCCAGCCTCGGCCCCCCTATGAGCCTGCCGGCGGCATAAGCGCCGACATCGGTCGCCGAGACGACGGCGAAGAGCCACAGCACGGCCCAGCGTCCCGCATCCGGGACGTCCCTCAGATAAAGGATGGCAATAGCCGGAAGGCCCAGATAGGCCATGCCGCCCGCCGCCCAGGCCATGCCGTCGGCACGTGCCAAGCGGCCGCCCACCAGAACGAACACCAGCCCCGCGATGAGAGCCAGCGCAGCGGCGTCGACTCCACGGAAACTGGCCAGTAGTGCCACCAACGGCACAAGGAGCATGAGCGCCGTTCGCACAAACCCGGGTTTCAGGCCGCACAGGCGCGCCCACTCGAACGCGGCCAGGATGACCGCCGCCGTAACAAGGGCCAGGAAGAAGGGGCCACCGAGCCAAGCCGCGACGACTGTCATGGGGGCAAGCGCGATGATGGAAGCGACGCGGAGCGCAAGATTGGATGGCGGAGCCTTAGACGCCACAGGCTCCGTACCGCCGCTCCCGACGCCCGTACTCCCTGATGGCCTCGAGCAAGTTCTCCTTGCCGAAATCGGGCCACAGGACGTCAAGGAAAACCAGTTCGGTGTAGGCGAGCTGCCACAGCAGAAAATTGCTCAGCCGCTGTTCGCCGCTCGTACGTATGAGCAGATCCGGATCGGGGATGCCGGCGGTGGTCAGGCGGCTCTCGATCAGGCCCGAGTCGATGTCGCCTGCGGTCAGGTCGCCTGCGTGCACCTCCCCCGCCAGCATTCTGACGACCTCGACCAGTTCCTGGCGGCCGCCATAACTCAGCGCCACGATCAGGTTGAGCCCGGTGTTCTCCGCGGTTCGCTGCTCTGCAGCGGCGATCAGCGACACGATATCGTCGGCCAGTTTCTTTCGGTCGCCGATGACACGAACGCGAACGTTGTTGGCATGAAGCTCGGCTATCTCGCTCCGCAAATAGCGACGCAACAGCACCATGAGGTCGTCGATCTCATCGCGCGGTCGCCTCCAGTTTTCGGAGCTGAAGCCGAACAGGGTGAGGTAGGATATTCCAAGTTCGCCGGCGGCACGCACCGTGCGGCGCACCGCGTCCGCACCATAGCCATGCCCGGCGGCCCGGGGCAGGCTCCGTTGTCTCGCCCAGCGCCCGTTGCCGTCCATGATGACGGCAACGTGCACGGGCACCACAACGGCCGCCGGATCGGGTCGGGGAGACTGCATTGGCCTCAGACCTGCATGATCTCCTGTTCCTTGGTGGCAAGCATCTCGTCGATATGCTTGACGTGCTCGTCCGTGAGCTTCTGGAGGGCCTCCCCGCGGGTGTGGTGCTCGTCCTGCGAGATCTCTCCGTCCCGCTCCATGTGCTTGAGCGAATCCATTCCGTCCCGGCGGACGTTTCTCACCGCAACGCGTGCCTGCTCGGCATAGCGTCCGGCGACGCGGGTAAGCTCGACGCGGCGTTCCTCGCTAAGCTCCGGCACCGGAACCCTGATGAGATTGCCCTCGGGTTGCGGATTCAGGCCTAGATCGGACTCGTGGATCGCCCGCTCGACGGCTTTGACGAGGGAGTTGTCCCACACCTGCACCGTCAGCAGCCGGGGTTCGGGAACGCTGATGGTCGCCACCTGATTCATCGGCATCTGGGAGCCGTAGGCCTCGACCGCGATCATCTCCAGAAGCCCGGTGGACGCGCGGCCGGTGCGCAGCCCGGCGAACTCCCTGCGCAGCACTTCGACGGCGCCGTCCATTCGTCGTTTGAGGTCATCGAATTCCGCGGACACAGCCTAGTCTTCTCCTTCGATAATCGTGAAGCGCCCGCGACCGCAGACGACTTCCGCGAACTGACCGGCATTTTGTATTGAAAATACCAGAATCGGAATGTTGTTTTCACGGCAGAGCGTGATGGCCGCCGCATCCATGACCTTGAGGTCCCTGCGCAGCACATCGAGGTAGGTGAGCCGCTCGTAACGCGTCGCCTCGGAGTCCCGCGCCGGATCGGAGGAGTAGACGCCGTCCACCTTGGTCCCCTTCACCAGACAGTCACAGCCCATCTCCGAGGCTCTGAGCGCGGCCGCCGTATCCGTGGTGAAGAAAGGATTGCCCGTGCCCGCCGCGAAGATCACGACCCGGGCTTTCTCCATGTGGCGGACCGCCCGACGGCGAATATAGGGCTCGCACACGGTCGCCATCGGGATGGCGGACAGGACGCGGGTGAAAACCCCCAGCCCTTCGAGGGCGTTCTGGAGCGCCAGAGAGTTGATGACGGTCGCCAGCATGCCGATGTAGTCGGCCGAGGCGCGTTCCATACCCACCGCCGCCCCGGAAATGCCACGAAAGATGTTGCCGCCGCCCACGACCAGGCTGATCTCGACACCGAGCTCGTGCACCATCTGCACGTCTCGGGCGACGCGGTTGACCGTGTCGTTGTCGAGACCGAATTCCCCATCGCCCATGAGCGCCTCGCCGGAGATCTTGAGGAGGACTCGGCGATAGCTGGGCTCATCTGGCATGTCCGTTGTCCGATCGTCGTAGCGGCTTCACGCGGGCGGCTCGCCCGCATCCATGAACGAAGGCCTTCCCGCACTCAGCCTGCGAGCTTTGCGACCTCCTCGGCAAAATCGTCTGGTTTCTTCTCGACGCCCTCACCTAGCACAAAGCGAACGAAACCGGTAATGGCGATTTGGGTACCCAGCCGCTTCGCGGCCCGTTCGACGACCTTGGATACCTTCGTCTCGCCGTCGATTACGAAGGTCTGCTCGAGTAGCACGACTTCCTGGTAGTACTTCCGCAGGCGGCCTTCGACCATCTTGGCCACGATCTCCTCCGGCTTGCCCGAGCTCCGCGCCTGTTCCTCGAGAATCGCGCGTTCCCGCGCGAGTATCGCCGTGTCGACGGTCTCGACGCCCAGGAACTGGGGCTGCGCCGCCGTCACGTGCATGGCCAGCTGCTTGCCGAGCTCCGCAAGATCGGCCCCATCCGCGGCGTCCGCCTCGAGGCCCACGAGGACGCCGATCTTCCCGAGCCCGGGCACGGCCTGGTTATGGACATAGCCGCACACGATCCCCCGCTCGACAGCGAGCACCGCCGCCCGGCGCAGATTGATATTCTCGCCGATCATGGCCACCAGGTGGGTCGTCTCTTCGGCCACGCTACGCCCGCTGTCCGGGTACTCGGCCTGCTGCAGCGCCTCGATGTCGCCGCCTGAGACAAGCGCCAGGTCGCACACATTTGCCACAAATTCCTGGAACGTCTCGTTGCGAGCGACGAAATCGGTCTCCGAATTCACTTCGACGACAGCACCGCGATTGCCCTCGGTGCGGACGCCCACGAGGCCCTCGGCGGCCACGCGCCCCGCTTTCTTCGCGGCGGCCGCGAGACCCTTCTTGCGCAGCCAGTCGACCGCTGCCTCTTTATCGCCGTCGGCTTCCATGAGCGCTTTCTTGCAATCCATCATCCCGGCGCCGGTGGCCATTCTGAGCTCCTTGACGAGCGCAGCCGTTACGTCTGGCATTTTGTCTTCCCTTACAATAGCTTGTACAAGAATACTGCCGATTCAGATCAGGCCTGGGAGGCCTTGGCTTCGTCCTCGTCGACCTGCGCGGAGGTGTTCGAGGGCGCGGTTTCGGCGCCTGCCTCGCCCTCGGGGGAAGGTGTTTCCGCCTCGCCGCCCGTGGCCTCGCCGCCCATCGCCTCGCCACCCGTGGCCCCGGCGTCACCGGGCGGCTTGTCGGCGGCGGCTGGTTC
>JBHICL010000002.1:0-29901 GCA_046759605.1 Alphaproteobacteria bacterium
GCTCGCCCATGCGCCCATCGACGAGCGCCAGCTCCGCGAGCGCCGCCTCTAGCCCCCTATGGGTCTTCATCGTTATCATCTCCCGATTCCGACCAATCGCCACGCCCCGCCCATGAACGCTGCCGCCGATCCAGGCGTCGTCACCCGCTTCGCACCCAGTCCGACCGGCTATCTCCACATCGGCCACGCCTACGCCGCCCTGTTCGCCGCGCGGCTGGCAGACAAGGCCGACGGCCGATTCCTCGTTCGCATCGAAGACATCGACGAGAGCCGCTGCCGGCCCGAATACGAAGCCGCCTGCCTCGAGGATCTCGCCTGGCTTGGCCTTGAGTGGGAGACGCCGGTCCGGCGCCAATCAGAACATCTGGACGACTACAAGGCAATGCTTGCGCGCCTCGAAGAGCTGGAGCTCGTCTATCCGTGCTTCTGCACGCGCAACGAGATCCAGGCGGAAATCGCGCGGGCCGCACAGGCCCCGCACCTGGCGCGGCACGGTCCCGACGGACCGGTCTATCCCGGCACATGCCGCGCGCTGAGCGCCGGCGAACGCCACGATCGGATCGCCGCGGGGGCCCCCTTCGCCCTGCGGCTGGACATGGCGAAGGCGACGGCGCTCGCGGGACCGCTCACCTGGACGGACATGGAGCGGGGCCCGCAACCGACGCGACCCGGAATCTTCGGGGACGTGATTCTGGCGCGCAAGGACGTGGCGACGAGCTATCACCTGGCGGTGACGGTCGACGACGCGCACCAGGGCGTGACGGTCGTGAGCCGCGGCGAGGACCTTCTTGCAGCCAGTCACATCCACCGCTTGCTGCAGGCGCTCCTGGGACTGCCCGTGCCCGACTGGCACCACCACCCACTGCTCACGGACGCGCGGGGCAAGCGGTTCGCCAAGCGCGATCGCTCGGTCACCTTGCACGAGCTGCGCGCCCAGGGTGCGTCGCCCCGGGACGTTCTGGCCCTACTCGACCGCCACGCTCCCGGCATCCTCGCGCCAGGCTGAACCGATCCCGTGAGCGCCCCGCCGCAAGCCCTGGCAGAGCGCCAGATAGTCGGGCTCCTCCGGCGTGATCAGGCCGTGCCGGAGCCCAAAGTCGATGAGCACCAGGTTGACGTTGAACTTGAAGCCGCCGCCATCGCGCACCATGGCCAGAACCCGTCCGGCGGGCCAGCGGTAGAAGGCCTCGATCTCGCCGTCCCCGTTGACGGGCTCGAAATCCCGGGGCAGCTCCAGGTCGTAGACGAACAACACGTCCGCGCGCAGCCCCTCGGGCACCTCCAGGAGATAGCTGACCGCCCCCACGGGCCTTGCGCATCGGGCCAGCCGCTGGGAGATGCCCGCCTCCTCGTGCGCTTCCTTGACGAGGTTGTCCTCGAGGCCGATGCCGATGGGCTGGCCGCCGGCGACCAGGTTGTCCAGCTCGCCCGGCGCCACGCGCCGGTCCGCCGAGCGCCGGGCGATCCACAACCAGAACGTCCCGCCCTCGCGCTGGTAGCCGTTCATGTGAACCCCGTACGCGGTCACGCCGAAACGCGCCACCGCTGTCCGGTCCAGCTGCATGAGCGGCGGGGAGCGGAAGTCCGCTGAGACGGGGTAGAGCTCGTCCCTTGGCGGCGCCATGTCCCCGGCTTCGGCGAGCCGCTCCACCACCTCCGACACCGCGGACGAGCGGCTCGAGAAGCTGTCGAGGGCCGGCGAAAGCGCCACCTCCCCGGGCGAGACCTGGAACACCCGCCGCCAGTCCGCCAGCCGGCCGGCGAGGTCGTGACGCACCCAGCCGACGGGCGCTCCGGCGACGATGAAACGCCGGAAGCCGTCCAGGTCGTGCCTGTTGCAAGCGATGATGTGGTCCAGGAAGGGCATGCTCGAGGGGATCGTTGGCCGGACGGGGGACGCCGTCAAGGGGATGTCCCGCTTTAACGCTTCCGCAATCCAAATCCTGGACAATCGCCTTAGAGGGCGCAGGCCAGGAAGGCCGGCCCGGCGACGTCGAAGGAGGCAGGTAGGGCCATGCGACTTCACGACGTCGCCATCCCGAGACAGCACGAAACCCCCGGGACCTCGGCGCCCGAGCTGCATCTGAGCTGGGCGCGCGCGAACGACGGCCGACCGAACCGTCTGTGCGACGTTCTGTGCGATCCCACGCCGGCGCGGGGCCTCAACGGCGTCTACGTCATCTGGGACCCCGTGAACGGACACGACGGGCCCCTGTGGATCTATGTCGGTGACGGCACGGACGTGGGTGCCCAGTTGGAATGCCATCGCTGTGACCCCCGCATTCTGGTCTATGACGGCGGCGCGAAGCTCGGCGTCAGTTGGGCGGCGGTCGCCTCGATATACCTGCCGGGCGTCCTCTGCTACCTGAGTCAGCGCCTTTCGCCGCTGGTGAGCGAGCCGCTGCCGGTGGCCCGCCTCGTGCCCGTCAACCTGCCGGCCTGAGCGCCGGGCGGCGCGACCCTCGCCTTGCAGGTTCCGGCGGGGTATCTTGCCCGCCATGAGCTCGTTGTTGCCCTTCGCCCTCATAGCCGCCCTGGCGGCGGTGCTGGCCGTGCTGCTGGTGGGAGTGTTCACGATGGCGAGGGGGGGTGAGTTCAATCGCCGTCACGGCAACAATCTGATGCGCTTGCGCGTGGGCCTGCAGCTCGCGGCGGTGTTGCTCTTCGTGCTCGTCATCCTGGTGTTTCGCGCCTGAGCCCCGGAGAGCCCCATGGTCCAGCTCACGCGCATCTACACCCGCGGCGGCGACAAGGGAGAAACCTCTCTCGGAAGCGGCAAGAGAGTCCCAAAGCACGACCTGCGCGTGGCGGCCTACGGCACCGTGGACGAGGCCAACAGCGCCGTCGGCCTGGCCCGGCTTCATACCCGCGACGACACGGAGGCGGACGCCATGCTGGCGCGCATCCAGAACGACCTGTTCGACCTGGGCGCGGACCTGTGCACGCCGGAAGGCGAGGAGAGGCGAGGCGGCTCCCTGCGCGTCGCCGAGGCGCAGCTCAGGCGACTGGAGCGCGAAATCGACGCGATGAACGCGGGCCTGGAGCCGCTTCGGTCCTTTATACTTCCGGGCGGGACGGCGGCGGCGGCGCATCTGCATTTTGCCCGTGCGGTAACGCGCCGGGCCGAGCGCCTGATCACCGAGCTGGCCTCGCGCGAACCGGTGAACGCTCACGCGATCCGTTATATCAACCGTCTTTCGGACCACCTGTTCGTGCTCGCCCGCACCCTCAACGACGGCGGCCGTTCGGACGTTTTGTGGCGGCCGGGAGCTCACGGCTGACGCGTTCTCCCCGATCCGCCTGTGCCGGAATTGACAGCCCGAGCGCTATTGGGCATATGTTGCACCGCGAAAAGACGGCCCCTCCGCGACGGTTCGGACGGTGTGGAGCGGTTGTTTCCTTGCCCTCCGGCGCCGGTACCCTGGATACGCGGATGTCACAATGAAGGTTCTGGTTCCGGTCAAACGGGTTGTGGACTTCAACGTCAAGGTCCGCGTGAGATCCGACGAGACGGACGTCGACACCGCCAACGTCAAGATGTCGATGAACCCGTTCGACGAGATCGCCGTCGAGGAGGCCCTGAGGCTCAAGGAAGCCGGCTCGGTCGGCGAGATTGTCGTCGTCTCCATGGGCGTGGCCCAGTGCCAGGAGACCATCCGCACCGCCCTCGCCATGGGCGCGGATCGCGGCATCCACGTCCTGACCGACCCGGCGCCCGAGCCGCTGGCGGTGGCGAAGCTCCTGAAGGTGCTGGTCGAGCGGGAGGAACCGAAGCTCGTCATGCTGGGCAAGCAGGCCATCGACGACGACAGCAACCAGACCGGCCAGATCCTGGCGGCGCTGCTCGGATGGCCCCAGGGCACGTTCGTATCCGAGCTCGAGCTCGACGACGACGGCGCCCAGGTGACCCGGGAAGTGGACGGCGGGTTGGAGACCATTCGTATAGACCTGCCGGCCGTGGTGACGACCGATCTGCGGCTCAACGAGCCGCGCTACGCATCGCTGCCAAACATCATGAAGGCCAAGAAGAAGCCGATCGACCAGACGACGCCCGAGGAGCTGGGCATCGATCCGAGCCCCCGCCTTACGACCTTGAGGGTTGAGGAGCCGCCTGTGCGCCAGGCCGGCTCGAAAGTGGCGAGCGCGGCCGAGCTGGTCGACAAGCTTCGCAACGAAGCGAAGGTGATCGGATGAGCATTCTCGTGGTCGCGGAGCACGACAACAAGACGCTCAAGCCCTCGACCCTGAACACGGTGACGGCGGCGGCCGGGATCGCCAACCATGGCGCCGGCGACATCGAGGTGCTGGTCGCCGGCAACGGCTGCGCCGCGGTCGCCGATGGGGCGGCACGCGTGGCCCACGTCGCCAAGGTCCAGCTCGCCGAGGACCCCGCGCTCGAGCATGGGCTTGCGGAGAACCTGGCGCCCCTGATCGTCGAGCGGGCCGCGGGCTTCGGCCACGTTCTTGCCCCGGCCTCCACGTTCGGAAAGAACGTCATGCCGCGGGTCGCGGCATACCTCGATGTCCAGCAGATCTCCGACATCTCGGCCGTCGTGGATGCCGAGACCTTCGTGCGGCCGATCTATGCGGGGAACGCGCTGGCCACGGTGCGTTCCGGCGACCCGGTCAAGGTGGTGACGATCCGCGGCACGGCCTTCGACGCGGCCGGTTCGCAGGACACCCCGGCGCCTGTCGAGAGGATCGCCGCACTCGGCGACTCCGGCCTGTCGAGCTTTGTGACGATGGCCGAGACCGGGAGCGAGAGGCCGGAGCTCACCACCGCGCGGGTGGTCATCTCGGGCGGGCGCGGCATGGGATCGCGCGAGAACTTCGAGCTTCTCGAGCCCATCGCCGACAAGCTCGGCGCCGCCATCGGGGCGTCGCGGGCGGCGGTCGACGCCGGTTTCGTGCCGAACGACTATCAGGTCGGGCAGACCGGCAAGGTGGTGGCGCCCGAGCTCTACATCGCCGTCGGCATCTCCGGCGCCATCCAGCATCTTGCCGGCATGAAAGACAGCAAGATCATCGTCGCCATAAACAAGGACGAGGACGCCCCGATCTTCCAGGTGGCCGACTACGGCCTCGTTCAAGACCTGTTCAAGGCGCTGCCCGAGCTCGACGCCGAGCTGGACAAGCTCGCCTAGGTCGAGCAGCCACCCCCCAACACCCTGAGGCGGGATCTCGGAGCATGATCAAGACAATCGGCATCATCGGCGCGGGCCAGATGGGGAGCGGCATAGCGCACGTCTGCGCTCTCGCGGGCTTCGACGTCAAGCTGATGGACACGAGCCAGGAGCAGCTCGACAAGGCGCTCGAGACGATCGCGACGAACATGGGCCGCCAGGTAAGGCGCGACGTCATTCAGGAGCCCGAGCGCGCCGAAGCGCTGGCACGGATCACGACCGGATCGGAGCTCGGGCATGTTGCGAACAGCGACATCGTCATCGAGGCGGCGACCGAGAACGAAGCCATCAAGGCCGAGATCTTCAAGGCTCTGTGCCCGCTTCTCAAGCCGGAGACGGTGATCGCCACCAATACGTCCTCGATCTCGATCACGCGACTTGCGACGGCAACGGACCGGCCAGAGAAGTTCATGGGCATGCACTTCATGAACCCCGTGCCCATCATGAATCTCGTCGAGCTGATACGGGGTCTTGCCACCGACGAAGCGACGTTCGAGGCGGTTCGCGCGCTCGCCGAAAAGCTCGGCAAGGTCCCGGCTTTGTCCGAGGACTTTCCCGCCTTCATCGTCAACCGCATCCTGCTGCCGATGATCAACGAGGCGATCTATACCCTCTACGAAGGCGTCGGCACGGTCGAATCCATCGACAGGGCGATGAAGCTCGGCGCCAACCACCCGATGGGGCCGCTCGAGCTCGCGGATTTCATCGGTCTCGACACCTGCCTCGCGGTCATGCAGGTGCTCTACGACGGGCTTGCGGACTCCAAGTACCGCCCTTGTCCATTGCTGGTGAAATACGTGGACGCCGGCTGGATCGGCCGCAAGTGCGGCCGAGGGTTCTATGACTACTCCGGTGAGAAGCCGGTGCCGACGCGCTGAGGCGCGACCGGCAGCCGCTCAGCTCCCGCTACACGGTCGAGGTAGTGCCGAATGAGCTCGAGCGCTTCGGGCGCGTCCCACTCCGCGTGACCGGTCAGATTGCCGACCACGTTGCCCTCGTGATCGACGATCGCGCTGACCGGCAGGCTGCCGACCCCCATGGCGCGGCTGAACTTGAGCCTGTCGTCGCGGAAGCTCTCGGGACCGGCCACGCGGAGACGTTTGAGATAAGCGCCTATGCGTTTCCAGTCACGGTCCTGGCTGATCAGAACGACGGTGAACCTGTCCCCGGCCAGCTCGGCGTGCAGGCGCTCGATGCTCGGTAGCTCGCGGATACACGGGCCGCACCAGGTGGCCCAGAAGTTCACCAGAACGACCTTGCCGCGGAAGTCCTCGAGCGTGCGCTGGCCCTCGCCATTGGTGTTGAACGGCGTGAGGGGCGCTGGCACGGGCTCGTCGAACACGATAAAGTTCTGCACCGCTCCCGAGACAGGCGGCGAATCGGCGGCAGCAACGGGCACGCCCAGCGGCATCATGACCAACGCCAGAACCAGCATGCCGATCGTGGGGATATCGATCTTCCTCACCTTCACCTTCCCGCCATGAGCCGCAAGGACAGCAAAACACGGAAAAAGACCCCGGTGAGCGGGTCGCGGAGTGGCCGATTTTCGGACGGTCCGTCCGACACGATGCAGCGGATCAACGCCTCCATCGACGTCGACAAGCGCCTCCACGCCCAGGATATCGCCGGCAGCAAGGCGCACGCCTCGATGCTCGTCCGCCAGGGCATCCTCAGCGAGAAAGATGGGGCCGCCATCGCTCGCGGTCTAGACACGATTTCGAGAGAACTCGAGGCGGGCGAGTTCCAATTCTCGGCCGCCCTCGAGGACATACACATGAACATCGAGGCGCGACTTCACGAGCTGATAGGTGAGGTCGCGGGGCGGCTCCACACGGCGCGCTCGCGCAACGACCAGGTGGCGACCGACCTGCGCCTGTGGGTGCGCGACGCGATCGACGGCCTCGACGCGCAGCTCCGCGGGCTGCAGGCGGCGCTCATCGATCGGGCCGAGGAGCACGCCGAGACGATCATGCCGGGCTTCACGCATCTACAGGCGGCGCAGCCGGTCACGTTCGGCCATCACCTGCTGGCCTACGTGGAGATGTTCGGGCGCGACCGTGGCCGGTTCGCCGACTGCCGCCGGCGAGCCAACGAGAGTCCCCTGGGCGCCGCCGCCCTGGCCGGGACGTCGTTTCCAATCGACCGCCAGCTGACGGCCGCGGCGTTGGGCTTCGACCGCCCCGCCGCCAACTCGCTGGACGCGGTGTCGGACCGCGACTTCACCATCGAGTTCGCCGCCGCCGCGAGCCTCACGGTCGCGCACCTGTCCCGACTGGCGGAGGAGATCGTGCTGTGGTGCAGCCATGGGTTCGACTACATCACCCTCTCCGACGCCTACACCACCGGCAGCTCCATCATGCCGCAGAAGCGCAATCCGGACGCGGCCGAGCTGGTTCGGGCCAAGGCAGGGCGCATCTTCGGCGCACTCAACGCGTTGCTCGTCGTCATGAAGGGGCTACCCCTCGCGTATGGCAAGGACATGCAGGAGGACAAGGAACCCGTCTTCGACACCGCCGACAGCCTGGCCCTTTGCCTCGCCGCGATGACGGGGATGGTCCGTGACCTGGACGCCAACACCGAGGCGATGCGCGAGGCCACGAGCGTCGGCTTCCCGACAGCAACGGACCTAGCGGACTGGCTCACCCGTGAGTTGGGGTTGCCTTTTCGCCAGGCGCATCATCTCACCGGCAGGATCGTGCAACTGGCCGAGAAGAGGGGAGTCGGGCTCGCGGAATTGTCACTGCGGGATCTGCGGTCGGTGGAACCGAAAATCAGCGAAAGCGTGTATGATGTGCTATCAGTAGATGCCTCGGTTCGGAGCCGGAACAGCTTTGGCGGAACGGCGCCCGAGCGCGTACGGGAGGCTGTTGCGGACGCGCGAAGGCGGTATCTCGGCGCACGTGAGGAGAAATGAACAGGTTGTTGATCGCCTTGGTTGCTGTATTGGCGCTCACGGGGGCGCTCGTGGGCTGCGGCAAGGAAGGGCCGCCGGAGCCGCCGGAAGAGAGCGAGTTCCCCAGGACCTATCCGTCCCGATGAGCGCGTTCAAATACCGCAACGGCGAGCTACGCGCCGAGGACGTGCCATTGAGCCGGATCGCGGCGGAGGTCGGGACGCCCTTCTACTGCTATTCCTCGGCGGCAATAGCGACCGCATACGCGGACTTCGCGGAGGCCCTCGAAGGGCTGGATGCGGAAATCTGTTACGCGCTCAAGGCCAACTCCAACCTCGCCGTCGTCAGGACTCTGGCTGGCCTCGGGGCCGGCGCGGACGTGGTCTCGGAGGGCGAGCTCCTGCAGGCCCGGCTGGCGGGCATCGACCCGCGCCGGATCGTGTTCTCGGGTGTCGGCAAAACGCGAGAGGCGATGGCGGCCGCGATCGACGCCGACATCCGGCAGTTCAACGCCGAATCGATGCAGGAGCTCGAAGTCCTGGCGGAGGTCGCGGACGCCCGTGGCCGGTTCATCGACGTGGGCATCAGGGTCAATCCCGACGTGGATGCCATGACCCACGCCAAGATCACGACGGGCCGCAGGGAGAACAAGTTCGGGATCGCCATCGCCCAGGCCGGCGAGGCCTTCGCCCTGGCGAAGCGCCTGCCGTGTCTCAGGCCGGTCGCGGTTGCCGTGCACATCGGCAGCCAGCTGACCGACCTGGCGCCGTTTCGGCGCGCCTTCAGCCGCATCGCCGACCTGGTCGCGGAGCTCCGCGCGGCCGGCCACGAGATCCACCGAGTCGATCTCGGCGGCGGTCTCGGCATCACCTATCGCGACGAGTCGCCCCCGTCGCTGAACGAATACGCCGGGCTAGTGCGAAGGACGGTGGGCCATCTGGGCTGCCGGCTGATGTTCGAGCCGGGCCGGGTGCTCGTCGGCAACGCCGGCGTGCTCGTAAGCCGCGTGCTCTACGTCAAGGAGGGCGCGCCGCGCTTCGTCGTTGTCGACGCGGCCATGAACGACTTCCTCCGCCCGACCCTTTACGATGCCTGGCACCGGGTCCGGCCGGTGCGCGAGCCGGGGGCGAACGCGCGTCTCGAGCCGGCCGACGTGGTCGGCCCCGTATGCGAGACGGGCGACAGCTTCGCCGCCGAACGCATGCTGCCGTCCCTGACCCCCGACGATCTCGTCGCCATCGACGACGCCGGCGCCTACGGGGCGGCCATGGCTTCCAACTACAACATGCGGCCCCTGGTTCCCGAAGTCCTCGTCAAGGGCAAGCTCCATGCAGTGGTGCGAAGCCGGCAAAGGATGGAAGACTTGTTGGCGCGGGACGAGCTGCCGCCATGGTTCACCTCATCGAACGACGTTGAGCGAGGCGCCGCATGACCGCCGCGAATGAAAGCCCGGGCAACGATCTCGTCGGCACGGTGCGACGCAAGCTGACGCTTGCGCGGTCGGCTCTGGTGTGGGAGCGGCTATGGCCGGCCTTGTGGCCGCCCGGGGGGGTCATTGGTCTGTTCCTGGGGATCGCCCTCATCGACCTGCTGCCACACTTGCCGGTGTGGCTGCACGGGCTGTCGCTCGTCGGCTTCGCGGCGACGACGGCGGCGCTCATATGGCGCGGCGTCGCGCGTCTCCGGTTTCCCGGGGCGGCCGAGGCCAGGCGGCGGGTGGAGGTCGAGAGCGGGCTCGAGCACCGACCGCTCACGATTCTCGACGACCGGCTGGCGGGAGGCCGCGGTGACGCCGGGTCGGAGTCTCTATGGCGCGTTCACCTGCTCCGGACGGCGACAACGCTCACGCGCCTCAAGGTTGGACGGCCGCGCCCCGGCCTGGCGCGGTACGACCGACTGGCCCTGCGCGCCGCGGTCGCGCTCCTCCTGGTGATCGGCGTCGTCGCCGCCGGAGCGGACGCGACCGCCCGCCTGAACCGCGCGTTGAGCCCGGACCTCACCCAGCTCTTCGCCGCGCCGCCGGCGACGCTCGAGCTATGGATCACGCCGCCCGAGTACACCGGCGTGGCGCCCCTTTTCTTCACCGCCGCCCCCGAAGGCGGCGCGACCGCGCCGGTCGTGGTCCCCGACGGCAGCCTCGTCCTCGCGCAGGTGCATGACGGCAGGGGCCAACCGCACCTGAGCTTGGGCAAGCAAGTCTTCGAGTTCACCGCCGTCGATGAACGCAGCTGGCGGACGGAGGTTCCCGCGGAGGCGACCGAAGAGACGACCCAAAAGCTCGCGATCCGGCAAGGCCGCCGCGAGCTGGCGGCCATGACCTTGAACGTGATTCCGGACCAGCCGCCATCGATCGCCTTCGCCACGGACCCCGTGGGGACCCAGCGCGCCGCCCTGCGCCTCGAATACGCGGCCACCGACGATTACGGGGTGGAGGCGGCGCGCGCGCGCCTTACGCGTCCGGCCGATCAGGCGACGCCCCAGGACAACGAGCTCGGGCTCGACCTTCCCCTCGCGTCCATGGCGCGGGAGATCGGGGGGGTCAGCTTCCACGACCTCACCGCGCATCCCTGGGCCGGGTTGCCCGTGGAGATCCGCCTCGAAGCCCGCGACGCCACGGGCCAGGTGGGCCGTTCCGAGTTGGTGACGATGACGTTGCCGGAACGAATTTTCCGCCACCCGGTGGCGCGCGAGATCATCGAGCAGCGAAAGATGCTTACGCTCGCGCCGGACATCGGCGCCGAGGTTTCCGAGCACCTGTCGGCGATCGCTTCGCGTCCGGACAGGTTCCGCAACGACTTCGCCGTGCATCTCGCGCTCACGGCCGCGCGCACGCGGCTACTCCTCGACCCCACGGGGGACGCCCTCGCCGAAATCCAGTCGCTGCTGTGGGATACGGCCCTGCGCGTCGAGGACGGCGGTCTCTCGCTCGCCGAACGGCAGCTCAGGGAATTGCAACAGCGCCTGCAGGAGGCGCTTGCGGGCGAGAACCCGGATGCGGAGCTGGAACAGTTGCTCGAGGAGCTGCGGGCGGCCATAGATCGCTTTTTCCGCGCCGCCCAGGAGAATCTGCGTCGCCAGCTCGAGGAGGGTGGCCTTCCGGAGTTCCAGGCCCTCGATGAGAACGCGTTGATGCTCGAGCGGCGGGACATCGAGCGCCTGCTCGACCGCGCTCAGGAACTCGCGCGCATGGGTTCGCGGGATGCTGCGCGTCAACTGCTCAGCCAACTGCAGGAACTGCTGGAGAACCTTCGCTTCCAGCCCATGCTCGGCATGATGCCGGGCCAGCAGGAGGCGCAGCGGTTGCTCGAGGACCTGGAGAACATCGGCGAGGGCCAGCAGCAGCTCCTGGACCAGACGTTCCGCCAGAGCCAGCAGGGCCTGTTGCCCCAGGACGGTGGCAGCGCCGATTCGGCCGAGCAGGAACGCCTGCGCCGGCAGCTCGGCGAGGCCATGCGGCGACTCGGCGAGATGACCGGCGACATCCCCGGGCAGCTGGGCCGCGCGGAACGAGCCATGCGCGGCTCACGCGACGCGCTCGCAAGCGGGCAGCCGGGCGAGGCCATCGGCCCCCAGGTGGAGGCACTGGATCAGCTTCGCCAGGGCACGCGCGCGGCCGCCGAGGCGCTCGCCCGGGAGCTTGCAGGATCGGGCCAATTTGGCGACAGTCCCGGCCCGCTCGGTCGGTTCAGCCCGGGACGCGATCCGCTGGGCCGCCCGATAGAGGGAAACCGCGGTTATGACACCGGCAAGGTGGACATCCCGGAAGAGGCCGATCTACAGAAGGCCCGCGAGATACTCGACGAGCTGCGCCGGCGCTCCGGCCAGACGACCCGTCCCCTCACCGAGCGGGAATACATACTCCGGCTCCTCCGCCGCTTCTGACGGGCAGCCCTCCCGGCCAAAACCTGAAGGGTCGCGTTGCTGTCGGCAGCCACGAATATGGAAACACCGATGTGCTCGGTATTTTCTGTATATGCACCCGTATCCCGGCTGATCGAGGAGTGACACATGCCATGAAGGTCGTGATCTGCGGCGGTGGCATCGCCGGACTTACGCTCTCGTGGTGGCTTTCCCGCGATGGCCACCGCGTCGTCCTGGTGGACCGTTCGAAAGGGCTGCGCGACGAGGGCTATATGATCGACTTCTTCGGTTCAGGCTGGGACGTGGCCGAGCGCATGGGTCTCCTGGACAAACTCGAGGGGATCCACTACCAGATCGACGAACTCACTTTCGTGGACGAAGACGGTCGAAGGCGCTCGTCCGTCCCCTACCCGCGCCTCCGCAGGCTCTTCGACGACCGACACTTCAACTTCACGCGCGGCGAGCTCGAGCGCGTGCTCTTCGAGGCGCTGGGCGACGCTGTTGAGGTCCGCTTCGGGACGAGTGTCGCGTCGTTCGAGGACGGCGGCGAGGAGGTGGAGGTGACGCTCACGGACGGGACCAGCGACGCGTACGACCTGCTCGTCGGCGCCGACGGTATCCACTCGCACGTCCGCAGGCTCGCCCTCGACGCCGGGGAAGAGGCCTTGCGCTTCCTCGGCTTCCACACGGCGGCGTATGTCATCGATGACAACACGTTGCGCGACCCGAACGGGGGCGCCTTTCGCACCATGACCGTCCCCGGTCGGCAGGTAGCCGTCTATCCGATTCGCGGCGGCAGACTCGCGACGTTCTTCGTGCACGACGCCGAGCGCCAACCGGACGGCGTTGCCGCCGTGGGCGAGGTTCTGCGCGCGGTGTATGGCGACCTCGGCTGGGTCGTGCCCGATCTCCTAGCGTGCCTCCCGGCCGACGAGCACGTGTACTTCGACACCGTTTCGCAGGTCGTTCTCGATCGCTGGAGCCGCGGTCGCGTCACGCTCGTCGGCGACGCCTGCCAGGCCGTGTCCCTCCTCGCCGGCCAGGGCGCGTCGATGGCCATGGGCGGCGCGTGGGCGCTCGCGGCCGAACTTCGGGAGGCGGGGTCGATCGAGGACGCCCTCGCGCGTTACGAGGCGCGCGTGAAGCCCGCGATCGAGCGCAAGCAAAAGGCGGGGCGGCGCATGGCGAAATGGTTCGTCCCAGCGACCCGCCAACGCATCGCGCTGCGCGACTTCATGCTGCGCGTCTCGACGAAACCCGGGCTGTCCTGGCTCCTCCGCGGAATCCTTTCGGGGGAGAGCATCGTCAGGTAGCCGCTAAGGATGACGGTCAGGCGTCGGTGCCGGTCCGGGCCGCCAACGCCTCGTTCGCGGCGTCGCAGATCTGCTGCAGGCTGAAAGGTTTGGAGACGATCTGATGGATCAGCTCGTCGAGATTGTGCGCGCGCTGCCGTTCCGCGGCATATCCGGTCATCAGCAGGATGGCCATGCCCGGCCGCTCTTTGGCAACCTTGAGCGCGAGCGCGATGCCGTCCAGACCGGGCATGACGATGTCGGTTATGAGCAGGTCGTAATTGTCGCCATCCAGCTCTTCCAGGGCGTGTACACCGTCGCTGGCCGTGGTCACCTGGTGCCCGCCGTGGGCAAGCGCGCGACTAACGAACTCCCGTACCGCGGCGTCGTCTTCGGCTACGAGAATGCGAGCCATCTTCCACCCAAGTCCCACTCTCCGTGCTTCCCGACGCCCGGAGTGCAACGTTTGGAGCGAGGCCATACCCCTGCTCCTTTCTGGTCGCGCAGGCGATGGACGATGGCGCACCGCCGCTTACCTAGAATCGTCGGTATTGGTAAATTCTATCTTAAGGACGGTGGCCTGATCCGATGGGTCGGCGAGGCGAGTGGAGAACGAGGCGCTTTCGCCGGGGTCGAGCTTCGTCCTGTCCGCGACGAACTCCCACTGCTGCAACTCCCGTGCGCTCGCATCGCTGAGAACTACAATCATTGCGGGCACTTCCTTCACGTCATCGGTCACGTTGACCACCTGGCCGTCGATCACGAGGTAGGGAACGCCGCCCTCCTCGATCCGCCGGGGCGTCACCTCCACGAGCTCGAGTCCCGCGCCCGGAACGCCGGCCTCGCCCTCGAACCCGAGCGCCGCATACAACTGCGCCGCCGGGGTCCAGGCGACGCTGATTCGCTCGCGACCGAACCAGAGCACCGCACCAAGCGCGAGGATCACGGCCACGGACGCGACCCACGCCGCCGCGGCCCTGGTCCGTCTCTGCGCACGGGGAAATCCTGGAAGGTTCGGTATCGGCGCGCGGCTCAGCTCGTCGGGCTCGAGGGGCGAGACTATGAACGGCTCTTCCTCCTCGAGAGGCGGTGCCGGTTCATGCCACTGATTCGCGCACCTGCCACACTTGACCTGACGGCCGCTGGGGCGCAGCACGCTGGGATCCACCATGAACCGCGTCGAGCAGTGAAGGCAAGTTATGATCATGGAAGCCCGGGCCTTCGCGCCGCCGACCCACCGGCCTCGACGAGGCGGTATCTACCAAATCTTATAGATGCTCGCCTAAACCGAGGCAAGGCGGCGCGGCGATCCCGCAGTCCGGTGGCTCGGCACGCTTTACGATCCCCTTGCCGGAGTGCAAATTGCAGACCTTGCGAGGGGCTCCCCGGGCGTGAAGGAACGCGGGAGACAGGTCGTGGTGCGGTTCGAGAACGTCGGTATGCGGTACGGCATGGGGCCGGAGGTCCTGCGTGACGTCACGTTCTCATTGGAACCGGGATCGTTCCGGTTCCTCACGGGCGCGAGTGGAGCCGGCAAGACCACGCTGCTCAAGCTGATGTATCTGGCGCATCGCCCATCGCGAGGCCTCGTGCATTTGTTTGGAAAGGACATCTCGCTCACGCCGCGCTCGGAGCTGCCCAGCCTGCGCCGGCGTATCGGCGTGGTCTACCAGGAATTCCGGCTGATCGACCATCTGACGGCCGTCGAAAATGTCGCGTTGCCGCTGAAGGTCGCGGGCGCGCGAAAAGACGAGATCGAAACCCATGTGCGGGAGCTCTTGTCCTGGGTTGGCCTGGCCGACCAGCTCGATGCCAAGCCGCCCACGCTTTCCGGGGGCCAGCAGCAGCGAGTCGCCATCGCCCGCGCCGTCATCAACCGGCCGAGCCTGCTGCTGGCCGACGAGCCCACCGGGAACGTCGATGATGATATCGCGCTCAGGTTGATGTATCTGTTCGAGGAGCTGAACCGGATGGGCACCACCGTGGTCATCGCCAGCCACAACGAGTCTTTGGTCGAGCGCTTCCGCCACGCCGTCCTGCGGCTGGAGGACGGCCGCCTCGACAATCTGTCACCGCCGCGGAAAGGAGGCGCGTGATGGCGCGAATGCGCTCCGATCTTCCGTTCGAGCGTGATCAGTCGAATCGCTTTCTGCCCTGGATCGTGGGGGTGATGGTGTTCCTCGCCGCGCTTGCCGTGGCCTCGGCCATCGTCGTTGGCAATGCCGTCCAAACGTGGGACACGGGACTCAGCGGCCGTCTGACCGTTCAGGTCCCGCGCGCCACCAGAGCGGAGGGTGGAGGCGTGGACCGCGTGGTCGCCATGTTGCGCGCCACACCCGGCGTCGCCGCCGCCCAACCTCTGCCAACCGAAGCGGTCGTGTCGTTGCTGGAGCCGTGGCTGGGCGCGGCGGTCGCCGAAGGAGATCTGCCGTTGCCGCACCTGATCGACGTCCGGATTGTCGAGGACGCCAGGCTGGACAGCACGATCCTTGCCGAGAGACTGGCCACCGCGGTGCCGGGTATCGCCGTCGACGATCATCGCGTCTGGCTGGCCGGCGTCATCGGTCTGGCGCGCACGGTCGAGATCCTGGCATTGGCCATCGTCGGGCTCATCGCGATATGCGCCATGACCGCGGTCGTTTTCGCCACCCGCAGCGGCCTCGCCGTCCACCACCGCATTATCGAGCTGCTGCACTTCATGGGCGCCCGCGACGCTTATGTCGCGCGACAGTTCCAGCGACACGCCATGGAACTCGGCTTGCGCGGTGGGCTGATCGGCACCCTGGCGGCCGCCGCGGTGATGCTGGCCGTTTCGTTCGTCGCACGCGGCGTCGACGCGGCGTTCCTCCCGCCCTTGAGTCTCACGGTGGAGCATTGGCTGATCGTGGCGGCGGTTCCCGTCGGGGCCACCGTCATCGCCATGGTAACGGCGCGGCTTACGGTCCTGCGTGCGCTGGCCAGGATGCCGTGAGCGCGGACCGACGCCTCTTCACGTGGAACCGCCGGCGGAGACGTTGGCTTTGGCTGGCGAGCTGGACCGCAACCCTTGCCGCCGTCGCCTGGCTCTCCGGGCTTCTTTGGTTTGCCGGTGAGGTCCTGGGAGACGAGCCCGCCGAGGAGCGCGTCACGGACGCGATCGTCGTGCTCACGGGCGGCAGCGGCCGGCTCGAGGCCGGGCTCGCGCTGCTGGCGAACGGCAAGGCCGAAAAACTGTTCGTCTCCGGCGTTTACCACGGCGTCGACGTGGCGGCGCTCCTGCGCCTGAGCCATGAGGCCCCTCAGGAGCTGGACTGCTGCATCGTGCTCGGCTACAGCGCCGACGACACACGAGGAAATGCCGTGGAAACCGCCACCTGGGTGGCGGAGGAAGGCTACCAGTCAGTGCGCCTCGTGACCGCGAACTACCACATGCCCCGAAGCCTGCTCGAGTTCCGGCGATCGATGCCCGCGATCGACGTCGTTCCACATCCCGTGAAGCCGAGCAACGTGGTCATCGAGCGCTGGTGGCGCAGCGCCCGAGGTGCGCGTCTCATGCTGACCGAGTACAGCAAATACCTTGTGGCTCTGACGCTGGGGTGGCCGCGGGGCGCCCGCTGATCGATGCTTCTTGCTCGGGCCATCGTCTTCAATCTGGTGCTCTACATCTGGACGGTGTCGGTCTCCCTCGTTTCGCTGCCCCTCATCCTCGCGCCGCGACCGTTGCTTTGGGCCGTCGGGCGGTGGTGGGTCCGCGGCGTGATGACGGCGCTCAGGCTGATCGTCGGACTCCAGTACGAAATCCGCGGCCGAGAGAACGTCCCCGACGGTCCGGCGATTATCGCCGCCAAGCATCAGTCGGCCTGGGACACGTTGGCGGGCGCCGTGCTGGTCGACCGTCCGGCTTATGTCATCAAGCGCGAGCTTGCCATGATCCCCATATGGGGCTGGCTCATTCACCGCGCCGGATGCATCCCCGTCGACCGCGCGGGTGGCGCACAGGCGCTCAGGCGCATGACCGCTCACGCCCGGGAACGGGCCGCCCGTGGCCAGAAGATAATCATCTTCCCCGAGGGCACGCGGACCGCGCCACGGCAGCACAGATCCTACCACCCCGGCGTCGCCGCGATTTATGGTGCCCTTTCCCTGCCGGTGGTGCCGACGGCCCTCAACTCGGGGCTGTTCTGGCCGCGCCGCAGCCTCCGCCAGCATCCCGGCACCGTCACCGTCGAGTTCCTGCCACCGATCCCACCCGGTCTCGAACGCAAGGCCTTCATGGCCGAGCTGAGAGAACGCATCGAGGTGGCGACGGAGCGGCTCGTGGACGAGGCGGAGGAACGTTTCCCGGCTGTCCGCGCGCCGCACCTCGGATCCGGGCCTGTGGAAAATGCTGTGGACTGAGGTGGCGAGACATTTGAATATCGACACCAGCGGCCACGACGGCGACGGGGCATGAGTCAACCCCCGAATATGCCCGGCTGACGCCGGAGGCGTAACTGGATATGCCACAAGTCACTCCGATCGCACACCAGATCTGGGATATGAAGTACCGGCTCAAGGAGGCCGGTGGCGCCCCTGTGGATGAAACCCTGGAGGACACATGGCGCCGTGTGGCCCGCGGCCTGGCCGCCGCCGAAAGTGAATACGGGGGCGAGGCGAGCCTCTGGGAAACGGCCTTCTACGATACCTTGCGCGATTTCAAGTTTCTGCCCGCTGGACGTATCCTCGCCGGCACCGGCGCCGGACGCGACGTGACATTGTTCAACTGTTTCGTGATGGGGACGATCCCGGACAGCATCGACGGGATCTTCGCGCATCTCCGCGAAGCCGCGCTGACGATGCAACAGGGCGGAGGCATAGGCTACGACTTCTCGACGCTCAGGCCGACGGGGGCTTCGGTGGCGGGAGTCGGCGCCGACGCCTCGGGGCCGTTGAGCTTCATGGCGGTCTGGGACGCCATGTGCCGAACGATCGTGTCGGCGGGCTATCGACGCGGCGCCATGATGGGGACGCTCAGGTGCGACCACCCGGACATCGAGGCGTTCATCGACGCGAAGCGCGAACCAGGTCAACTTCGCATGTTCAACATGTCCGTCCTGGTCACCGATGCATTCATGGAGGCCGTCAAGAGCGACGGCGCCCTGGATCTCGTCTTCGCGGGAACCACCTACGCCACCGTGCGGGCGCGCGAGCTGTGGCAGCGGATCATGCGCTCGACCTACGACTACGCCGAGCCCGGGGTCATCTTCATCGACCGCATCAACCGTCTGAACAACCTGCACTACGCCGAGACCATCACGGCCACCAACCCATGCGGCGAGCAGCCCTTGCCCCCCTATGGCGCGTGCCTCCTGGGCTCGGTCAACCTGGCGAAGCTGGTCAAGCGCCCGTTCGACCGAAAAGCGGAGCTGGACCTGAGGACGCTGGCGAAGCTGGTGCCGGTCGCCGTGCGCATGCTGGACGACGCGATCGACATCTCACGTTTTCCGCTGGAGGCGCAGAGGCACGAAGCCCGCGCGAAGCGGCGCATTGGACTCGGCGTGACCGGGCTCGCCGACGCGCTCATCATGTGCGGCGCGCGCTACGGTAGTGAGAGGGCGGTGGCTCTGGTGGAACGCTGGATGAAGACCATCACGCGCGCCGCCTACCTCGCCTCCGCCGAGCTTGCCCGCGAGAAGGGATCGTTTCCGCTGTATGACAGGGAGCCCTACCTCGCAAGCCCCTTTGTCAGCACCCTGGACCAGGACGTGCGCGAGGCCATCGCAGCGAACGGGATCCGCAACGCGTTGCTCACCTCCATAGCGCCCACCGGCACCATCTCGATCCTCGCCGACAACGTCTCGTCGGGCATCGAGCCGGTATATGCCCACCACCACCGGCGCAACGTCCTCATGCCTGACGGAAACCGCAAGACCGAGGAGGTCTCGGACTACGCCTACGCATTGTTCCGGCAAAAAAAGGGAGGGGACGCGTCGCTTCCCGAAGCTTTCGTCGACGTTCAGAGCCTCGACCCGGACGATCACCTGGCGATACACGCGGCGGCCCAGAAGTACATCGATAGCTCGATCTCGAAGACGATCAACTGCCCGCCGGACATCTCCTTCGAGGATTTCCAGGACGTCTATATGAAAGCCTACGAGCTGGGCTGCAAGGGCTGCACGACCTATCGTCCCAACCCGGTGACGGGCGCCGTGCTGGAGACGGAAGCGGGCGCGGCGACGGTCGCCGTCGGGTCGGCCGGCGAGGAGACCTCGGAAGACGGCGTCGTATACATATCCGAGCCCCTCAGCAGGCCGGCCGAGCTGCCGGGAAAGACGTACAAGATCCGCTGGCCGGACAGCGATCACGCCATCTACATCACCGTCAACGACGTCATCCGCGACGGCCGCCGGCGCCCGTTCGAGGTCTTCATCAACTCCAAGAATATGGAGCACTACGCCTGGACGGTGGCTCTCACGCGCATGATCAGCGCTGTTTTCCGCCGTGGCGGAGACGTGGCGTTCGTCGTCGAGGAGCTGAAGGCGGTGTTCGACCCGCGCGGCGGGCAATGGGTGAGTGGCCGCTATGTCCCCTCGCTGCTCGCGGCCATCGGCGACGTGATCGAGGCCCACATGGTCGACATCGGCTTCCTGCCGCCGCGCAAGCCCGCCCCGGAGGACCGCGAGGGGCGCGGGCGGGCTCGGCGCGTGCGCGCGTGCCCGAAGTGCGGCGCGGCCGCCCTCGTTAGACAGGAGGGATGCGATCTCTGCCGCGAATGCGGCTATTCGAACTGCGGCTGAGCCGACGTGTCCGTATCGACACCTTCGGCCATCGGCCCGCACACCATCTCGCGCAGCCTATGGAGCGGACCGTCGTCGATGCCCAATGCGTTCAGGTGCTCGACGGTGTTGGCCAGATACTCCGAGCACCGTCCCTTGGCCCCGACGCCCCGACGGATGAGACGCGCGGTCTCGTCGGGGCTCAGACCACCCGCGTAGTGGCGGTGCGCACGATTGGCAACGAAGGTACGGGCGTCGACGGTGGCGTCGCCTAGCCGCACTCTGATCTTTTTCGGCAGGTAGACGCGGGAAAGCATCTCCCGACGCCACAGATATGCCACGGCGTCTTCCGCCTTCTCGCGCGCCACCCGGTACGAGACTCCGCGGCACGAGCCGCCGCGGTTCAGACCCAGGACGAGTCCGGGATTGGCCAAAGTGCCACGGTAGTGGTGCGAGTAAACGCAAAAGGACCGGTGGTAGCCATAGAGGGTTCCCTCGCAGCGCTTGGCGAACGCGAAACCCGGGTTCCACATCAGCGAGCCGTAGGCGAACACCCAAAGATCCTCGCCGGCCTCCATGGCCGCCAGGATCTCCTGCTGAGCGGCGTTGATCTCAGCATCCGTAATCTCCTCGGGAACCGCATGGGCAAGAGTCCCCGGTCCGAACCCGTCCCTCATTGCGCCGTAGCATGGTACGGCGGCCCGTGGTGGCGCAAGGGGCTATCGGGGCACCGTCTCGACCCGGAGCGGTTACGCCACTATAACAGCGGCGGTACCTCCCGTTGGCCAGACGGTTTACACCATGGCGCGCAGGACTCTGAGGCTCGTAGCCGTCGTTTCCGTCGCGACCGGCCTCGCCGTCACCGGCGGCTGGTACCTCGCCGCAGCCCTGGCCTCCCGCGCGCTCGACGAGTGGGCCGCGGCGCGCGAGGCCGAGGGCTATGACGTCAGCTGGACGAGCACCGAGATCACCGGATTCCCGCTGCGCCTCGACGGCCGCATCGAAGGGGCGCGGCTGACCCGACCAGGCGCCGAGGGCGCGAGCTGGACCTGGACGCCGCCCACCGTTGGCGTCCGCTTCTTCGCCTTGCGACCCGACCGCGTCGAGCTCGACCTTGCCGGCCAGCACCTCATCGACCTCGTCGAGGCGGGCCGGGTCCAACGCGCCGTCGTCGCGGCCGGAGGCGCCACCGCGCTTCTGGACTTCGCCTTCGACGGCGCCCTCGACGGCGCCGTCGCCGAATTCTCCAACATCGAGGCGTCGGTCGAGGATAGTCCGCTGCGAGTCACGGCCGCTGGCGGCGCGCTCGTTATCGATCAGAATCCATCGGCCGCCGCGCACGCCGGCGCCGAGATCGTGCGCATGGGTGCGCGCTTCGTGGGAATCGAGCTGCCGCCGACCCTCGCCGGTCCCTTGGGCCGGAGCGTCGATGTATTGCTGGCCGAGGTGGATGTGGTCGGCGCGATCGACGCGGCGCCCACGGCGCGGTCGCTGGCGAGCTGGCGCGAGGACGGCGGCGCGGTGGAGCTTCGCCGTCTGGAGGTGGTATGGGGTCCCGTACGGGCGACCGCCGACGGAACGGTGACCCTCGACGCCGAGCTTCAGCCCGAAGCCGACCTTGCGGCCCGCATCCACGGTCTCGATAACGCCATAGCCGCGCTCGAGGAGACCCGCGTCATCGAGCCCCGCGCTGCCGCTTTCGCGCGGCTTGCGCTCATCGCCCTCGCCCGCCGACCGGAGGACGGCGGCCCACCGGAGGTTCGTCTGCCGATCACGATCCAGGACCGGCGCCTGTCCCTGGGACCGGTGGCGCTTCTCACTCTTCCTTGGATTCGCTGGCCGTAGGTTCGGTTGGATCGAACCGGCCCGCCTGGTGGGCTTCGATGATGCCCCGCCGTATCTCCCGGGTACGGGTGAACACGCTCTCCAGCAGATCGCCCTGGCTCCACCGAATGGCCCGTCTGAGCGCCGTCAGGTCTTCCGAGAAACGGCCCAGCATCTCGAGGACGGCGGCCCGGTTGTTCAGGAAGACATCGCGCCACATGATCGGATCGGAGGCCGCGATGCGGGTGAAGTCGCGGAAGCCGCCGGCCGAGTACTTGACCACCTCGGCCGTGGTCACGCGGTCGACGCCCTTGGCCTTTTCATCCATGAGCTGGCCTTCGAGGTCGCTCGCCGTGGCGACGATCGTATAGGCGATCAGGTGGGGCAGGTGGCTGGTGATGGCGAGCACCTTGTCATGGTGCTCCGCGTCCATGATCTCCACGGTGCTTCCGACCCCCGTCCACATGGCGGCCACGCGATCGACCGCCGCCGGCTCGGCGCCGGCCGGCGGGGTCAGAATGCAAAAGCGGTCCTCGAACAGCTCGGCGAAGCCGGACTCCGGCCCCGAATGCTCGGTACCCGCCACGGGGTGGCCAGGCACGAAATGAACCCCCTCCGGAAGGTGCGGCGTCACGGCTTCGATGACCGCCACCTTGACCGAGCCCACATCCGTAACGGTGGCGCCCGGTTTCAAGACATGCGAGAACGCGCGCGCCACGTCGGTGTACGCGCCCACCGGGACACAGATCGTCACGAGGTCCGCATCCCGGCATGCCTCGCCGACATCGACGATCACGCGATCGACGACACCCAACTCGGTGAGCTTCGCCCTCACCACCTCGCTGCTGTCACAGCCCACGACCTCGCTCGCGAGCCCATGCAGACGCAAGGCGCGCGCCAACGAAGAGCCGATAAGACCGACCCCGATCAACGTGACTTTCCGGAAGATCGGTTCCGTCATATCCGTCAGGCGAGAAAATCAGCAAGCGCTTCGACGACAATGCGCATCTCTTCCTCGCTCCCAATCGAGAACCGAAGCCATTCAGGAAGGCCATAGTTGGCGACGCGGCGGGCGATGATACCCCTGGACAACAGGCGTTCGTAAGCAGCGGCCGCATTCCGGCGCTCCTCGTCCGGAAAGCGCACGAGCACAAAGTTGGCGATGGACGGGTTCACGGTGAGACCCAGGCGCGCGCACTCGCCAGCGAACCACGGCAGCAAGATGTCGTTCAGGGTGCGGGCCCGGTCGGTGTGGGCCACGTCCTCGAGGGCCGCGGTCGCCGCCCGAAGAGCGGCAGCGTTCACGTTGAATGGGTTGCGGACCCGATTGAGCACGTCCGCCACTCCGGGCGGACAGTACGCCCAGCCGACGCGCAGCCCGGCCAGGCCGTAGATCTTCGAGAACGTGCGGCACATGACAACATTGTCGTGGGCCTCGACCAGCCCGAGCCCGGGATCGTAGTCGTTGCGGGCCACGAACTCGGCGTAGGCCGCGTCCAGCACCAGGAGCGCCTCAGGCGGTAATCCCGCGTGCAGCCGGCGCACCTCGTCGCGGTCGAGAAACGTGCCGGTGGGGTTGTTGGGGTTCGCCAGGAAGACGACGCGCGTGCGCTCGCTGACCCGTTCCAGGAGCGCGTCGACGTCGGCCGTGAGCTCCGTTTCGGGCGCGATCACCGGCGTGGCGCCAGCCGTGCGCGTAACGATCGGATACATGGCGAAGCAATGCTCGGTGAACAGGATCTCGTCGCCGGGGCCGGCGTAGGCCCGGCCAAGAAGCCCCAAGAGCTCGTCCGAGCCGGTCCCGCAGACGATCCGCGCGGCGTCGATACCGTGCTGACGGGCAAGAGCTTCTCGCAGCTCCACCGAGTCCGCGTCGGGATAGCGGTTCAGCGTCTCGGCGGCCTCGCGGTAGGCTGCGACCGCGCGGGGGCTGGGCCCGAGAGAGCTTTCGTTGGACGCGAGGTTGACGAGGCGACCGGCGCTCTCGAGGCGCACATGGCCCGGGACATATCGCGCGATGTCCAGAACGCCCGGTCTCGGTTGCAATCCGGTCACGGCGCCTCCTCGTTGGTGCCAGGGGACCGCTAGGTCAGCTCTTCCGGCGCCAGGGGCGCCGCGTATGCGCCCAGCCGGACGACGCTTTCGACGCGCGTCCCCGCATGCTCGCCGATGGTCGCGAACCGGCCGATGTCCGGCTCGATGAAACCTTCCGCGTCCAGCAGGTGAAGCCGGATCCCGGCGCGATCGGGATCATCCCAGACAAGGTGCAGGGCAGGCTCGAGATCATCGGCACGCAGTGCCGCGGTCATGGCCGCGCGGCTGGACTGCCCTTCGCATTCGAGCACGATGAGAGACCGATCCTCGCCCGACGGCTCGACCGGCGCATTCATGATGACCAACGCCTCGAGGGCGCTCGCGCGTTGTTTCGCGGGCGGCACGAACGGCAACCGCGCCACGACCTTCGGTGCCCCCACGCTGGTTTGCAACAGCTTCGGCCACCAGGGCTCCTCGTCGTCCTCCTGCGGCAGCGGCAGCAGGCCGACGCTGGCCGTCCCGCCGGCGACGGAGACGACGACCTGGTTCGGCGAGCCGTACTCGACCAGCGTTGCGCCACCGCCGTAGTGGCCGCGCGCGATCTCCCAGTACGGCCCGGGGGTGCCGTCCCTCGCCAGGACGGCGATGGCGAAATCCGTCTGCAGACGCGCCGTCGCGCCGAGGAGCTGGCGCCACACGAGGGCGAGCTCCGCCTTGGGCAAAGCGCCGGTGTGACCGCGAACGAGGCGACGCACGATCTGTGCCTCGCGCGACGGCCGGTAGGCCAGCTCGGCGCCGCCCTTGAGAACCCCGATCCGCCGGACCAGCTCGGCACGGCGCATGAGCAGGGAGTGCATCTCGTCGTCGACCAGATCGATCTCACGGCGCAGCACCTCCAGGCTCTCGCGCTCGGCGCTCATTGCTGTCACCATATCGGGAAACGAGGCGGTTAGTAGTAATGGGTGACCGACCCAAAGGCAAAGAAAACATTGACAGTTTCCGGCTCGGCACCTAGCAAGGAAGTTTCGTATCGGGCGGGAGGCAAGAGAGAAAATGCCCAGGACCGCGGGCGGCAAAACCACGCTCGCCGATAGTGCGACGCGCTCACAGTATTCTGCCAACGATGAACTTCCCGGGCACAAGATCGTGCTCGGCAAGAAAGAACCGCTTCGCCTTGCCTCGGGCCAGGAGCTCGGGTCCTTCCACGTCGCCTATCAGACCTATGGCAAGCTCAACACGGCGAAGTCGAACGCGATACTCGTTTGCCACGCGCTCACCGGCGACCAGTTCGCCGCGGAGCTCCATCCGGTCACGGGCAAACGCGGCTGGTGGGACCGCGTGATCGGGCCGGGGCTGCCGCTGGACACGGATCGCTACCACGTCATTTGCGCCAACGTGCTCGGCGGCTGCATGGGCACCATGGGTCCCAAGGAGATCAACACGGCGACGGGGGAGCCTTACGGCATTGGCTTCCCGGTCATCACCATTGGCGACATGGTGCGGACCCAGAAGCTGCTGATCGACGAGCTGGGGATCGAGAAGCTGTTCTGCGTCACCGGCGGCTCCATGGGCGCCATGCAGGCGCTGGAGTGGGCGGCCCGTTATCCGGAACGCGTCTACGCCTCGGTGCCGATCGCGGGCGCTGCCCGGCACACGGCCCAGAACATCGCCTTCCACGAGGTCGGCCGGCAGGCCATCATGGCCGACCCCGACTGGTGCGGGGGCGACTACTACCGGTACGGCAAGCGGCCGACCCGCGGGCTCGCCGTCGCCCGCATGGCGGGGCACATCACCTATCTCTCGGAGCGCGCCTTGCACCGCAAGTTCGGACGTGAGCTAGAGAACCGCGCCGGCATCACCTATGGCTTCGACGCCGACTTCCAGGTGGAGAGCTATCTCCGTCACCAGGGCATATCCTTCGTCGAGCGCTTCGACGCGAATTCCTATCTCTATATCACTCGGGCGATGGACTACTTCGACATGGCCGCCGAGCACGGCGAGGGCAACCTCGCCAACGTGTTCCTTGACACCCCGGTCCGCTTCGGGCTGATCAGCTTCACCTCCGACTGGCTGTTCCCGACGGCGGAGTCGCGGCGGCTCGTGCACGCGCTCAACACGGTGGCGGCCAACGTGAGCTTCGTCGAGATCGCGACGGACGCGGGACACGACGCTTTTCTGCTCGATGAGCCCGAATTCCTGCGCACCTTTGCCGGCTTCCTCAACGGGGCGGCGGAGCAAATCGGCCTGTCGTCGAGATGAACGCACCGGCGCCAGAGGCGCGTCCGCAGATCCGTGTCGACCTCCAGCTCATTGCCGACATGATCGAGCCGAAGACTCGGGTCCTTGACGTCGGCGCCGGAGACGGAACGCTGCTCGACTACCTCGTCCACTACAAGCGCGTCGACGGCCGTGGCATCGAGCTCAGTCAGGAGGGCGTGAAGGCCTGCGTAAGCCACGGCCTGTCGGTGATCCAGGGCAACGCCGAGACCGATCTCAAGGACTACCCGGCCGATGCCTTCGACTATGTCATCCTGTCGCAAACGCTGCTCGAGGTCCGGGACACGAAGGGCGCGCTCGAGCAGCTCATGCGCATCGGCCACCGGGCCATTGTCAGCTTCCCGAACTTCGGACACTGGCGCATCCGCTGGTACCTGCTATGGAGTGGCCGCACGCCGATGACACCGGTGCTGCCGTATCAGTGGTACGACACGCCGAACATCCGGCTCTGCACCGTCGATGATTTCCTGGCGCTGTGCCGGGAGATGGAGATTACCGTGCGGGAAGCGTACGCGGTGGATATGGCGGGTCGGGCGCGTCGTTTTCGCGCCGGGAGCTGGCTGACGAACTGGCGGGCGCAGCAGGCGGTGTTTCTTCTCGCGCGCGAGTGAGGCGGGACTCGGCCCTGCCGGCCGCGGCCCGAATGGGCAGGAGGACGCGCCGGCGCACGCGTTCGGCGGCCGGAGCGGCGGCATAGATCTGTTTCGACGTCTCGACGATGGCCACACCGCCCAAGGGCTGGAACCAGCGCCTGCCGGCTTTCTCCCAGGCCGGCGCGGTGCGCAGCACGAAGCGGCGGCGGCTCGGTGGCACGAACAGCGCCCGCATCGAACGCACGGGCATGAACATGGCGCCGCGGAGAATCCGGTTGAGCTGATCCATGGAGTACGGCAAGCCATGGCCGAAGGGCGTGTGATCGGCCCGCGCCCAGATGCCCCGCCGGTTCGGCACGACGATGAGCATGCGCCCGCCCTCGGCCATCACCCGCCAGACCTCGCGCAGAAAAGACTGCAGTTGCTCGGTGCACTCGAGGCCATGGACCATGACAATCCGATCTATCGACAGGTCCGGGAGCGGCAACTCCGATTCATGTGCGATGCAGGCGACGTTGAGCCCGTCGGGCGGCCAGGCGACCACGCCCATCTGGGCCGGCATGACCGTGATGATTCGTTGCGCCTCCTCACGGAACGGTCTCAGGTAGGGTGTTGCGTAGCCGACGCCGAGCACGCTGAGCCCGGCCACGTCGGGCCACAGCTCTCGCAGCCTGGATCGGATCATGCGCTGGGCGACGTGCCCCAGGCTGGTGCTATAGAAATCGCGGAGATCGACGACGTCTTGCCACATGGCCCAAGGCTACCAGAAAATCGTTGCTCGCCCCAATCGCGACTTATGGGAGACGAGGACCGCAAATGACCGCCGATGAGCTGATAAACATACTGGGTTTGACGCCGCATCCGGAAGGGGGTCATTTCGCCGAGATCTTCCGCGAGGGAGACGGCTCGACCCGCGGCGCCGTCACCTCCATCTACTATCTTCTGAAACGCGGCGAGGTGTCGACCTGGCACCGGGTGATGGACGCGACGGAGCTTTGGCATTGGCATGGCGGGGCGCCGCTGGCGCTCGATATCTCGGCGGACGGGGAGGCCACGACACGCCACGTCCTCGGCCTGGACCTGGCCGCCGGCCAGCGCCCCCAGGCGATCGTTCCCGAGGGCGCCTGGCAGTCTGCGGAAAGCCTCGGCGCGTGGACCCTCGTGGGCTGCGCCGTGGCGCCCGGGTTCGATTACGCCGGCTTCGAGCTGGCGCCGGCCGGCTGGCGGCCCGGCGCTCCGCTCCCGACCACGGACCGATGACCGGCGAGACGGTTCCACTGGACGAGGTCCGCCGGACGCTCGAGCCCAGCGGGCTCATCCCGCGCGGCCGGTCCGGCTCAGGCGCGCCGCGGCGAGGCGAATGACGCGCACCGTCTCAGACCACAGGCCGAGGGTTTCGATCCGTTCGAGCGGCACCCACGCCGCGTGCGCGGCGTCCCCGCCGGGGACGACGCTCCCGCCGGTCCATCGGGCCGCGAGGTCCACCAGGGTGTAGTGATACCGGACGCGCCCCTCGTCGTCGTGACTGATCGAGTCCACCACGTCGATCAACCCCATGAGAGCGAGGCTTATGCCGGTCTCCTCCCGAACCTCGCGGAGCGCCGCCTCCTCGACCGTCTCGCCCAGCCGCTGCGCGCCGCCGGGCAGGCTCCACTCCCCAAGGCGCGGCGGCTTGCCGCGGCGGATCAGAAGCACGGCGTCGTCCTTGAGAACCACGACGCCCACGCCGACGAAAGGCCGGTCCGGATATTGCCGCGACGCCATCTCACCTCGCATGGCTCCGGTCGAAATGCGCTCCACCATAGCGGAACGGAGCGAGATTGCCGACGGTGGGACTCGGCGTTGCCACGCTATAATTTGTAGTTTTCTGGCTTGCAAGCACTAGAGCTTGTGCTATTGTTCACCAGATACGCGTTCGCGGGCCGACGCCTCTGGACATGGAGACAACGGGACGTGGTGATGGACGCTCATCCAAATCGCGGCAAATGGCTGCGCGAGCTACGAGCGGAGGCCAAGATCACGCAGCGCGAGCTGGCCGAGATGGTGCTGGCCGACCTCGGGACCATCGAGGCGATCGAGGCCGGCAAGCTCGACATTCCAACGGAGATGCTGGGGCGCTTCGCCCGGATCTACGGCATGAGCCCGACGGTGTTCGCCGACGCGTACCGGGACCACGGGAGCGCGCCGGAAGCCGCGTGAGGTGGGCCGATCCCGGCGGCCTCCACCGGATAGAGGTTCTGACCTTACCGCCCGATCAGTACATGTGCTGGCCGCCGTTGATGGACAGTGTCGATCCGGTGATGAAGTCGGCTTCCTCGGCAACCAGAAACACCACACCGCGGGCAATGTCCTCGGGCGTGCCGAGGCGCCCCCTGGGGATGCGCGCGATGATCTTCTCGAGAACGTCGGGCGGTACCGCGTGGACCATCTCGGTGTCCACGTAGCCCGGTGCGATGGCGTTTACCGTTATGCCCTTGCCTGCCCCTTCCTGGGCCAGGGCCTTGGTGAAGCCGTGGATGCCGGCCTTGGCGGCAGCGTAGTTGGCCTGGCCGAACTGGCCCGCCTGACCGTTGATCGAGCCGACGTTGACGATCCGGCCGAAGCCGCGTCCCCGCATGCCGTCGATCACGGCGCGGCACATGTTGAAGCACGAGCCCAGGTCGGTGTCGATGACCCGCTGCCAGTTTTCGTGGGACATCCTGTGCAATGTGGCGTCGCGGGTGATACCGGCGTTGTTGACCAGGATCTCGACGGGCCCGAGCTCCTCCTCGACCCGCGTGACGCCTTCGTGACACGCGCTGAAATCGGACACGTCGAACTTGTAAGTGGGTATCCCCGTCTCCTTCCGAAAGTTCCGGGCCGCTTCGTCATTGCCGCCGTAGTTGGCGGCGGTAGCGTATCCGGCATCCCTGAGAGCGACCGAGATCGCCGCGCCGATGCCGCGGGTTCCTCCCGTTACCAGCGCAACCCTGGACATACGAACCCTCCCGTTCATTGCTATGAGGCCAACCTGGCCAAGCCCTGATAACAACCGATTTCAGGTCTGCCGACAACCGGCTCGCAGGAACTACAACGGAGCAGCACAGGATGACGGATTACCGCCCGCCCAGCTTGCGGCCGTAGCGTCGTGACTCATACCAGCTCAGCCCACACTCGGGGGCTGGCTCGTTGGAAGGCACCAGGGCGAAGAAGGGCGGCTGAGCCGCTATG
>JBHICL010000003.1:0-28021 GCA_046759605.1 Alphaproteobacteria bacterium
AATAGATGATGTAGTCCAGCACGTAGGAGACAAAGACGATCGCGGCCACCAGGCCGGCGACGAGCAGCACCGCGAAGAGCAGGGTTCGCGTCGCCTTCCTCACGGTGTCGTTCAAGTGCACGTCTTCCTCCCGGCCCGTGGGCCTGGGTTCGGTCGGCGGGATGTTGAAGTTTGTAGCACAGGCGCGGCCTCTTCGACATTGCGATCGGCGCATGTGCAAGCTATACCGAGCCGCTGCTGATAACACTCGAGCGCCCATCCGGGCCGCGGGCAATCGCCGAGATGCTGCTGTCCCGCCTCGCCGGGACGGCGCCCGAGGAGCTGCAAGAGATTTGGCCGCCGCGGCTGATCGTGAGACAATCGGATGGTCCCGCGGGAGAAATGGCCGCGGCGACGGAGACCTGAGGCGAATATGGGAGGGGTGGTGCCGGAATTCGGGGCCTGTCTTCTCTAGGCCGCGCCCCGGCAACAGACGAGTGGACCCAGTTGTCCAGTTTGGGAGGAGAAACATGAAAAGAATCATCAAGCTCGTACCGTCGGCCCTGGCCATTGGCCTGATCGCCGGTGGTGCGTTTGTCGCGCCAGCAGCCGCGCAAGACACGTTGCGGTTCTGGACGACCGAGGAGCAGCCCGCCCGGCTCGCAAGGCAGGAGGCCATGGCTGAGGAGTTCGAGGCCAAGACCGGCATCAAGGTCGAGGTCATCCCGGTTACGGAGAGCGAGCTCGGGACCCGGGCAACAGCGGCGTTCGCAGCCAACGATCTGCCGGATATCATCTATCACACGTTGCAGTTCGTGCGGCCCTGGAGCGAGGCCGGCATCCTCGACACCGAGGCGGGCAATGAAGTCGTCGACGCCCTGGGAACGGGCACCTTCGCGCCTGGCGCGCTGGATATGGCATTGTTCGGCGACGAAGTCGCCGCCGTTCCTGTCGACGGCTGGACGCAGATGATCGTCTACCGCAAGGACCTGTTCGAGGCCAACGGGCTCGAGCCGCCGACCTCATTCGACAACATCCGCAAGGCCGTCGAAGCCCTGCACAGCCCGCCTGAGATGTTTGGCTTCGTCGCGGCGACGAAGGTCGACGAGACCTACATGAGCCAGGTCCTCGAGCACCTGTTCCTGGCCAACGGCGTGACGCCGGTGCGCCCGGATGGCTCGGTCGAGCTGGACGCGGAGGCGGCAACCGAAGTGCTCGAGCTGTACAAGGTCCTGGCCGAGTCAAGCCCGCCCGGTGAGCTCTACTGGAAGCAGGCCCGCGAGATCTACTTTGCTGGAAAGACGGCGATGATCATCTGGTCGCCGTTCATTATGGATGAGCTGGCCGGCTTGCGGGATTCGGCCCCGCCGACGATTAACGACGATCCGACGTCGCGTGAGCTGGCCGGAAAGACCGGCTTCATCACAACGGTGGCCGGTCCGAGCAATCCGGACGGCAGTGCCTGGGCCGACATCCGTTATTTCGGCATCACCGCCGATGCGAACACCGACGCCGCCATGGAGTTCGTCAAGTTCTCGATGGACGAGGGCTACACCAAGACCCTGTCGATCGCGCCGGAAGGCAAGTTCCCGGTTCGCCGCGGGACGGCGGACGACCCGACGAGGTTCGTCGAGGCGTGGAGCGAGCTGCCGGTCGGCGTCGATCGCATGGCGCCCCTGGGCGAGCTCTACCCACAGGATGTGATCGACGACATCGTCGCCGGGCTCGAGACCGCCAACCGCTGGGGGGTGCGTGAGGGGCAGCTTTCGCTGGCTTCGAAGATCATCAACTCTCAGGTCTTCAACCGGCTCGTCCGCGAGTACGTCGACGGCGAGCGATCGGTGGACGAAACGGTCGCCCTTATCAGCGAGGAGATCGGCCGCATTCAATAGGGGATACGGGAGCGCGGGCCGGCAGTTCGCGCTCCCCCCACGACCGATCCGGCGGTCCGCCGCCTTCGGGGTTCTCCATGAGAGCATCGCTCAGATACCGGGAGATGTGGCTGGCCTATGGCATGCTGCTGCCGCCGTTCCTGATCGTGGCGGCGATCGTGCTGTTCCCCGTGCTGGCCAACTTCTGGATAAGCTTCAAGACGGTCGGGCTTGCCGAGCTGAGAGCGCCCACGCCGATCGTGCGGGAGCGGGTCAAGCTCGATCAGGATACGGGCCGGGTCGAGGTCCAGTACCGGCTTCGCAACAGCTCGCAAAAGAGCCCCATTCTCGACGTCACCCTGCGTGACGCGCTCGCGCCGGGTCTCGTCCTCCAGGAACCCACGAACGGGTGCCAGGCAGATGGCGACACGTTGCTGTGCCGGTTCGGCGACTGGCAGCCCGGGCACCGCGAGCGGTTGAACCTGGCCTTCCAGGCCCCGGACGCGTTCTTCGCCTCGGGCGTCGATCTCAAGGCGAGCGAACCGGAGATGGCCGGGCGATCGGTCAATCCGCTCACGAGCCTAGATTTCACGTTGGACAACTTCCGCCTCGTGTTCTCTCAGCGCGAATTCTGGACGGTTCTCAAGGTCTCTCTGGCGTACACGATCTTCGGCACCCTGGGCGCGCTGATCCTTGGCTTGTTCGCGGCACTCTTGCTCAACACCAAGTTCCGCGGCCGAGGTTTCCTACGGGGGCTGTTCCTGTTCCCTTACGTTTCGCCCGTGATCGCGGTCGCGTTCACCTGGGTGTTCTTCCTCGACCCGTTCAGCGGGGTCCTCAACGCCCTGGGCATTCATCTCGGCGTCGTCGAGTCTCCGGTCAACTTCCTGGGCACGCGCCGCTTGCCCATTAGCGTCCTGGGGCTCACCTTCAACTTTCCCCTCGCGCTGGCGACAGTGATCGCTTTCGAATCGTGGCGCTATTTTCCGCTGTCGTTCCTGTTCATTCTCGCCCGGCTGCAGGCCCTGCCCAGCGACCTTTACGAGGCCGCCGAGGTCGATGGCGCCACGCCGTTGCAGAAGTTCTGGTACATCACCTTTCCGCAGCTGGTCGGCATCCTGTCTATCCTCTTCATGCTGAGGTTCATCTGGACCTTCAACAAGTTCGACGACATCTTCCTGCTGACGGGTGGCGCCGCGGGTACGCGGACGTTCACCGTCAACGTCTACGAGCAGGGATTCGCACTGGCCAACCTCGGCGGCGGCGCGGCTGTATCGGTCGTCATCTTCTTCGTCCTGGCCGTCTTCATGGTCTTCTATTTCGCGTTCCTCCCGAAAGGGGAGAAGATGTGATGTCGGGGGCCAGGCCGATCAGCATCGTAGCCGGCGCCTCGATGGGTGCGCTCGCGGCGATGCTCGCCGTCGGCGTGTGGAGTGTCGTGGCCATCGTTATCGGCGGCCAGGACGCGGTCATGCCGCTGGGCTTCGCGTTCATCGCCGGGCTGATACAGGGTGGTCTTTTCGTCTTTCTCTCCGCCGCGATCGGACGTAACTGGACCACGGCGGCGCTTTCCCTCGTTGCGGGCGCCGTTGTTTTCGTCGTGCTTTCAGGGGCGTCGCCGTTCGGGCTCCCCCTCGGCTATGTGTTCTGGGCTCTAATCGGCACCATCGTGGCGTTCGGTGGAACCATGATGATGGTCCGCTCGGGTCTCCTGGGTATCGACTTCGCCGCCTTCGGCCGTCATCAGATCGAGGTGATGGTCATCCGCGTTCTGCGCGGCTTCGGCCTGGCCTTCTTCGTTTTGACCGTCGCGTTTCCCTTCTATGTGATGGTTATGACCAGCTTTAAGAAACAGGCCGATCTCCTTGCCAATCCTCTTGATTTAAGTATCGACCTGACGCAGTCGTTGGCCTCGCTCATCTCGAGCTACGTGGAGGTGATCACGACCTTCGATTTCGGCCGCTTCATCATTGTGAGCGCGGTCGTCTCCATACTCACGGTCGTCATCACTCTCTCGCTTTCCATTCCGGGGGCCTATGCGGTATCGCGGCTTCGTTTCCCCGGTCGCGTGGTCCTGTCCCAGTCGATCCTGCTGATCTACATGTTCCCTGCGATCGTGCTGGTGATCCCGCTCTACAGCGTGTTCAGCCAGCTCGGGCTGCGCGATACGCTGGTTGGCCTTCTCATCATCTATCCCGCCACCACGCTGCCCGTCGCGCTCTACATGCTGCAGGGTTACTTCCGCGGTCTGCCATCGGAGCTGGAGGACGCCGGGCTGATCGACGGATGCTCGCGCCTTGGCGTGATATGGCGGATCACCCTGCCGCTGAGCATGCCGGCGGTCGCATCGGTGGCGCTCTACGTCTTCATGATCGCGTGGAACGAGTTCCTGTTCGCTTTCATGTTCCTCGACGACCCCGCCATTTTCACGCTGTCACGGGGCATCGTTTCACTGAACAGCTCCGAGGTGCCGCGCCAGTTCCTGATGGCCGGCTCGGTGATCGTGACCGTTCCCGTGATGGTGATCTTCCTTTGGTTCGAGCGCTACCTGGTAACCGGGCTCACGGCCGGCAGCGTCAAGGGGTAGGAGACCTGGTGTCCCCTTGATCCTGGTCGGGCGCACCGGACGACTGGCTGACCAGCTCATCGAGGAGTGTTCTTGTGACGAGCCTAAGCGAACAAGCCGTATCGATCCTGCGCGGCAACGACTTGGGCGGCTATACCGTCCCCACCAAGGGCCTCTATCCCTATCAGTGGAACTGGGACTCTTCCCTCGTCGCCCTGGGTTGGGCCACCTTCGACGAGCCACGCGCGTGGCGCGAGCTCGAGCGCCTGTTCGAAGGCCAGTGGGACGACGGCATGGTCCCGCACATCGTCTTTCACCGCACGGACTCCGGCTATTTCCCTGGTCCGGACGTATGGGGCGTCCGACATAGCCCGCTAACGAGCGGCATCACTCAGCCGCCGGTTGCGGCCACGGTGGTGCGCCGCCTGGTCGAGGGGGCGCGAGACCGGGACTTTGCCCTGGCCCGGGCCACCGACCTGTTCCCGCGGCTCCTCGCCTGGCACCGCTGGTTCGTCCGTGCCCGGGACCCGGAGGGATCCGGTCTCGTGGCCATTCTGCATCCCTGGGAATCGGGCATGGACAACAGCCCGGCATGGGACGATGCCCTCGCGCGGGTGCCGGTGGAGGAGGTACCGCCGTACAAGCGCCGGGACACCGGCCACGTAAACGCCGCGCAGCGGCCCAGCAACGCCGAGTACGATCGCTATCTCAGCCTGGTCTATCGCTTCCGTGCTCTCGACTACCATCCCGACCGGCTTGTCCATAGCTCGCCGTTCCGCATCGCCGATGTATGCGTGAACGCGGTTCTATTCCGAGCCAATATCGATCTGCGCTGGCTCGCCGGCGAGCTGGGCCGGGGGGAGGTCGAGGCCTCCGAGATCGACGCCTGGATGACGCGCGCCCGGCGCGGCTTCGACCGTCTTTGGGACCAGACGGCCGGTATCTACCGCTCCTATGACCAGCTGGCCCAGGCGTTCACCCCGGCCGCGACCTCGGCCGGGTACCTGCCGTTGTTCGCGGGGTTGGCGTCGGCGGAGCAGGCGGCGCGGCTGGGTCGCACTCTCCAGCGGTGGCTGACCCGGGTCCGGTACGGCGTGCCGAGTTGCGATCCGGACGATCCGCATTTCGAGCGCCAGCGCTATTGGCGTGGTCCGGTGTGGGCGATCGTGAACTGGATGATCGCCGGGGGCCTCAAGTCTTATCGCATGGACGAGCTCGCCCGCCGTATCGAGGAAGACACGGCCGAGCTGATCCGCGAGAGCGGGCTCTACGAATACTTCGATCCCCTGGATGGCCGTGGCCTCGGCGGGGGCCAGTTCTCATGGACGGCGGCCATGCACCTGGCCTGGCTCGGCCGGCGCCCGGATTAGACCCGGCATTCCGCGACATAGCAGCTCGATTGCCATGGGTCAGCTTGCAGGCAGGCCCGCGGGCACGTAGTGTCCACGGGCGTCGTTCGCACAGCATAGGAATTGGGGTGCCATGTCCCGGGTCGCCTATGTCAATGGTCGCTATCTGAGCCACGCCGACGCGATGGTCCACGTGGAGGACCGCGGCTACCAGTTCGCCGACGGGGTCTACGAAGTCATTTTCGTGACGAACGGCCGCCTGGTCGACGAGTTGCCCCATCTCGAGCGCCTCGAGCGGTCGTTGGGCGAGCTGCGCATGGAAATGCCCATGAGCACGGACCCCATGCGCCGGGTAATGCGTGAGGTTCTGCGGCGCAATCGCCTGAGAGACGGATTGCTGTACATCCAGGTCACCCGGGGTGTCGCGCCCCGTGACCATCGTTTTCCGGCCGCGGCCAAGCCGGCTCTGGTGATGACGGCGCGACGGCCGCGGCCGCAGTCGCCGAAGCTTACGGAGCGGGGCGTCGACGTCATCACCCTTCCGGACATCCGTTGGGCGCGCTGCGACATCAAATCGGTCTCCCTGCTTCCCAACGTGCTGGGGCGGCAACAGGCCGCAGAGGCGGGGGCGTACGAGGCGTGGCAGGTGGGCCGGGACGGCCTCGTCACCGAGGGCACGGCCTCGAATGCGTGGATCGTGACGGACGACGGCAGGCTGATCACCCCCGATGCAACCGCGGCAATACTGAACGGAATAACCCGGCGGGCGATCTTGAGACTCGCCGACGAGGAGGGGCTCAAGCTCGAGGAGCGTCGGTTCTCGGTGGAGGAGGCGCATGCCGCGCGCGAGGCGTTCCTGACCAGCACCTCGTCCTTCGTGGTGCCGGTTACCCGCATCGATGGGCGGCCGGTCGCTGACGGGCGCCCCGGCGTCGTCACGCGATGGTTGCGAGAAGCCTATGATACATATATGAGAGGGAGTGCAAACGGTGGTCCCGCGTCCAAATGAACACCCTGATGCGGGAGGTGATCTGGAAAATTGAAAATCGCGTCCTAAACTATTAGGGATATCCATCGCCAGATCAGTTGGGTTATGCGTCAGTGGGCGAAAACAATAAACCGTAACCGGGGGCACGAATGGCTGCCGAAAAGTCGCAAAATGTCCAGGATGTGTTTCTCAATCACATTCGGAAGAACAAGACGCCCGTCACGATCTTTCTTGTCAACGGCGTGAAGCTGCAGGGCGTCATCACCTGGTTCGATAACTTCTGCGTCCTTCTACGTCGAGACTCTCACTCGCAGCTCGTGTACAAGCACGCGATTTCGACCGTGATGCCGTCCATTCCGATTCAGCTGTTCGAGCAGGATCGTGCTGAACAGACCGTGAGCTAGTTGCCTACACAGTTGGACGGTCCTACACGATACCAGACGACGCGCGCGCTCGTTATCCACCCGGCGTTGGAGCGCGCCGACGGGCGGCATCCACAATCCCGTCTCGAGGAGGGGGTGCGGCTTGCCGAGGCGATCGACCTCGAGGTCGCGCACGCCGACTTCGTTGTCGTGCGGCGGCCGCAGCCGGCGACCCTCTTCGGACGCGGGGTGGTCACGCGGTTGGGCGAGCTGGTTGGCGCCCTCGAGATCGGCGTGGCGGTCGTCGACGGTGCGCTGACGCCGATACAGCAGCGCAACCTTGAACGTGCGTGGCAGTGCAAGGTCATAGACCGCACGGGGCTGATACTGGAAATCTTCGGCGCTCGGGCGCGCACGCGGGAGGGCCAGCAGCAGGTGGAGCTTGCGGCGCTCAGCTACCAGCGGAGCCGCCTGGTCCGCTCCTGGACGCACCTCGAGCGGCAGCGGGGTGGTTTTGGCTTCCTTGGCGGCCCCGGCGAGAGTCAGCTGGAGATCGACCGACGGCTGATCGGCGATCGCATTGCCAAGCTTCGGCGCGAGCTCGAGGGCGTCAAGCGGACGCGCGCGCTTCATCGTGATGCCCGCCGCCGCGTGCCCTATCCGGTGGTGGCGCTGGTGGGCTACACGAACGCCGGAAAGTCCACGTTATTCAACCGGCTGACGGCCGCCGGCGTCGGGACCGAGGACATGGTGTTCGCGACCCTCGACCCGACCATGCGGGCGCTTGCTCTGCCGGATGGGACCCGCGCCATCCTCTCCGACACCGTCGGGTTCATCTCCGACCTTCCCACGGACCTGATCGCCGCCTTCCGCGCGACCCTCGAGGAGGTGCGGTCCGCCGATCTGATCGTCCACGTTCGCGATGCATCGCATCCGGAGATGGCGGCGCAGAAGGCGGACGTGGAGGCTGTTTTGGCCGACCTGGACGTGGCGAGCGACGCCGATCCCCTTGAAGTCATGAACAAGATCGATCGTCTCGACCCGGAGGCGCTGGATCGCCTGACGCGGCGGGCGCGGCGGAACAGCGACGCGGTTGCCGCGTCGGCGCTTACCGGGGAGGGGTGTTCCTTGCTCCTCGAGCGCATCGCTGCCCGGCTATCCTCGGAAAGACGGACGGCCGAGCTCGCCGTACCCCTGTGCGACGGGGCCGCGCTGGCTTGGCTGTACCGGCGCGGGGACGTGCTCGAGCGGCGCGACGACGACGGGTTCGCGCGGCTGCGCGTGCGCCTGGATCCGGCCGATCTCGCGCGTTTCAGACGGCGAAGCGAGCACCGGACGCCATAGATCCGGGGGGCCGTTGGCGCGGCCGCCCCATGCCGTTATCATCCCAGCGCTTCTTCCACGTGTTCACCACAGGATTGCCGCCATGAGTGACAGCCGCAAGGTCGCCTTCATTGGACTGGGAGTCATGGGATACCCCATGGCGGGTCACCTTTGGTCGCACGGGCACGAGGTCACCGTCTACAACCGCACCCACGCCAAGGCCGAGCGCTGGCTGGGCGAGCACGGCGGGGCCAGCGCGCCGACCCCCTCCGAGGCGGCGCGGGACGTCGATCTGGTGTTTGCCTGCGTCGGCAACGATGACGATGTCCGGAGCATTGCCTATGGCGACGAAGGGGTCCTCGCCGGGATGCGGCGAGGCGCCGTTTTCGTCGACCACACCACCGCATCCGCCGACCTCGCGCGGGAGCTCGAGGCGGCCGCCGGGGAGCGTGGGATCGGCTTTCTCGACGCGCCGGTTTCCGGCGGCGAAGCCGGCGCGGTCAACGGCGCGCTCACCGTCATGGTCGGGGGCGGCGAGGCCAGCTTCGAGGTGGCGGCGCCGGTCATCGACAGCTACGCCAAGCGTTGCGAGCTCATCGGCCCCGCGGGCGCCGGTCAGCTCACCAAGATGGTCAACCAGATCTGCATCGCCGGTCTCGTTCAGGGATTGGCGGAAGCCCTGAACTTCGGCGTCAAGGCGGGGCTCGACATGGAAAAGGTCGTCGACGTGATCTCCAAGGGCGCCGCGCAGTCCTGGCAGATGGAGAACCGCGCCAAGACCATGCTCGCCGGCCAGTTCGAGTTCGGCTTCGCGGTCGACTGGATGCGCAAGGATCTGGACATCTGCACCCGCGAGGCGCGGCGCAACGGCGCCCGCTTGCCAGTCGCCGCGTTGGTCGACCAGTTCTATGCTCAGGTTCAGGCCAGGGGCGGCAGCCGGTGGGACACCTCCAGCCTCATGCATCTTCTGGCAAATGATTGAGCAATATCAGATCTTTAAGCTAACACTCTCACGTCTCGTCTGACTTCGATTCCTGCCACAGGCGCTCCATCTCGTCGAGCCCCGCGTCCTCGGGGTGGCGTCCCTCGGCGTGGAGCCGGTCCTCGATGTAGCCGAAGCGCCGCGTGAACTTGTGATTCGTCCGCCTGAGGGCTTCCTCGGGCTCGATCCCGAGATGGCGCGCCAGGTTGGCCACGGCGAACAGGAGATCGCCGATCTCGCCGGCCAGGTGCTCCGGCGACCTCGCGCCGTCGATCTCGCGCTCCACCTCGCGAAGCTCCTCGGCGATCTTGGCGACAACCTGCTTCACCTCGGGCCAGTCGAAGCCGACGCGGGCCGCGCGCCGTTGCAGCTTCTCGGCGCGGCTCAAGGCGGGGAGGGCGAGGGGGACGTTGTCGAGAACGCCGGGACTTCGGCGCTCCGCCGCCGCCTTGTCGTGGCGCTCGTTCGCCTTGAAGTGTTCCCAGCTTCCGCGCACAGCGCCCGCGTCGGCCGCGGTGGCGTCGCCGAACACGTGCGGATGCCGGCGCACCAGCTTGTCGGCGATCGCCCCGGCGACGTCGTCGAAGGAGAAGTGGCCTGTCTCGCTCGCCATCTGCGCGTGAAAAACCACCTGCAGGAGCAGGTCGCCCAGCTCCTCGCGCAGCTCCGTCAGGTCGCCGCGGTCGATGGCGTCGGCGACCTCGTAGGCCTCTTCGATCGTGTAGGGGGCGATGGTGGCAAAGCTCTGCTCGACGTCCCACGGGCATCCGCGCTCGGGATCGCGCAGCCGCGCCATGATGTCGAGAAGGCGGTCGAGATTGGCCGTCATCGAGCCTCCGCAAGTATGGAGCGCCGGGGCGGCGCAACCATACCCGCGAGGACCCGGGGGCGAAAGCGAAACCGCCTTCGCCACGCGGCGAGAGACGGCTCAGGAGATGACCAGCGTCGATGCCGCCGTAAGCGCGATCGGCTCGATAGGCAGGAAGCCCGTGAGCAGCAGCCCGAGCGGATACTGCAGTTGAATCGTGACCGAGCTCCCCGAATTGTTGTCGGGGGCCCAGGTGACGGTAACACCAACATCGTTGCCCTGGAGTCCCACCGCGCGGTTTCTGACGTAGTCGATCACTTCGGTCTCGCTGGCGGGGTTGGTCGCGTCGGCTCCGCGGATGCTTGCGTAACGGGCAGCCTCGCTCGCCGAGTGCCGGAGGGTCGACTGCGCGTGCCACAGGCGGCCCACGTCGATCACGCCGATGGTCATCATCAGGAGTGCTGGCCCGATGATGGCGAACTCGACCGCGGCCGAACCGCTGCGATCCTTCGCCAGCGACCATAGAGAGATCAGTCTCGAGATCATCGGAGGGGCTCCCATTGCCTAGCGAACGCGGATCGCGTTTGTGGAGTTGAGAGTGAGCGTGGGGGGCAGGCCGGGATAATCGAAAAGCAGGGGAAACTCTTCCTGGACCGTCACCTCGACGTACCAGGGCGCCGCCGCGCCGTCCACACAAGTGGAGCTGCACGCGACCTCGGCCGAGCCGGCGCACTGGCAATATTGCCGCGCGCCAACCGTGAGACTCTCGCCTGTAACCCCCGCATCCGTCAGCGCCGCCTGCACCATCCGGGTAACGTCGCTCGCGGCGCTCATGTCCTGCATGCCGAACTGGGTTCCAGCCCGGGAGGCGCTGGTGACTCGCGACAGCTCGATGCCGAAGCGGCCGAAGTCGATGGCGCCCAGCATAAGTGTCGCCAGGAACACGGCGATGAACGCGAACTCCAGCGTCACGTTTCCGGCCCGGTCGAAGACGAGCGGCGCGAGCCGTCGTGCTTTCGAAGGGCCGGAGCGCGGGTTCTCGTGTCTTGCGGTCATGACCGGATCACCCCTCAAGCCGTTCACTCTACGATCACCGCGGATATCAACAGCCTGTTGCTGCTGGCCGCGGACCCCTGGAACCCACCGAGACTGGCGTTACCACTGAAGGCGATCGTGTTCGCGATGATCATCGTCGACGAATGCCCGACCGAGGTCCCGCCGGCGAATTTGACGTGCTGCTTGGGGAAGTACACGATCCCGTCGAGATCCATGGACGCGCCTCCGGCAACCTCGTGACTGATGTTCGGGGAGGCGTAGCGGTCCTGATAGAAAAGGACCCCCGCCATGTCGCCGGATGTCGGCGCCGTCATTGTGACATTGGCGCCGCCTTGAATGCTGACGTTGTCGGAAGTCTTGGCGTTGTCGGACAAGTAGAACGTGACCCCGGTGCCCGTGACATTGGCCTGCGCGGCGATCTTGAGCCCGGCGCTATCGAGCACATAGACGCCTGGTTCGAACGTGACCGAACCATTGGACAGGACCTCGATATCGCCGCAATAGACACCGGGACTGAGCGTGATCGAATCGCCACCGTTGACCTTGTACTTGGACGTGTGGTCGCAGCCGGAGTATGCCGGCGGCTGCAGAGCCTCGAGGGGATCCTCGACCGGGCTGGCGGCGGTCCAGGGGCCGGGAACGATGCAATTGCCATCGAAGCCGCCGACGACTTTCACTTTCTTGGCCCTCAAGCAGGACGTCTCACCGGTCTGCGTCAGGGCCTCGGGATCGTCCGAGTTGACGAGCATGCCGCACTGAAAGTTCACCTGCGCGCCACCGCTGACGGTGACGGCGCTCCGGGACGTTCGATCCAGCGCCCACACGCACGTGTCGTTGATATCCGCGACCGCGACGGCCCGAGCGAACGCCGCGGGCGGCGCGTCAAGAAAAAGTCCGGCGAGGAATAGCGGCAGGGGTCGCTGCACGATGACCTCGACCGAGTTCAAAGCCCCGGCACGGCTTCCCGTGGTCGGCGGATAGTTGACCGTGATGGTGTCGCCCTGGGCCGCGCTATAGCCGTTGTCCGCGGCATCCAGCTGCGCCGCCTGCTGTATCTGGTTGTTGCCGCCGGTTCTCAGCACCTCGAGGGCGCCGGCGACGGCGGCGGAGTCCGCGGCCGACTGAATGATCCGCTTGTGGGCGTGCCATGAGGCGACGTCCACGGACAGCCCTGCCGTTCCGAGCAGAACCGGGAGCGCGATGGCGGTATAGACCAAAACGCCACCGCGGCGATCGCGGAACAACCGCCGGATCGACTCATACGCCCTGAGTCGTACGGCAGTATGATCAGAAGACGTCCGAAGCATGGGATTTCGCCCGCTCTATTGTCATTGCCTCTAGAAAATAACAGGACAATTATTTCGGACGGATTAATGATTTGGACATTTTTACAAACCTTTCTTTACATTATTCCCTCGCAATATCAGTAAAATTGATGGCATTTTACCGGATTTTCTTTCTCTATACGAAAAACACCGCTGAGAAATACAAATTATTTTATTCAAAGTCGACGGACAAACTGTTCATATCTGACTTGGATATCTTGTTGAAAGAATACGAATTGTATGCCGTTTCAAAGACACATGTATTCAAAAGGCGTATGCAAATAAAACACATGTCCTATGTTCACCTTACTTTGTAGATGTCTGCAGTTTTTTCTTTGGTATTAACCGTCAATTAAGAAATCACGCGCATAGTCTCTGTATCGTTTGCGCTGTTTAGGAGGTTCGCGCGATGCTGAGCATCATCAAGAGCGTCTGGAAGGATGAGAGCGGGGCGACGGCCATCGAGTACGGGTTGATCGCGGCCCTCGTTTCCGTGGCGGCCATCGGGGCCTTGACCGCGTTGGGTGGCAATCTGAGCGCCATGTTCACGAACGTTTCGAACCAGGTTGCCCCGGGGCCGTAATCCCTCGCTTTTCCGCGACAGCGGTCCCTGCGGGCGGGCAATGTCGGTTGCTCGCCCGCGCTTCTTTGCATCAGACACTTGCGAAAAGTAAAACGACCAGCTCGATCCGGAGACCGCGGTCGAGGTGCACGTGGGCAATTCGCTGGAAATTTGACGGATAAGCCGTTCGGTTTTCGTTGGATTTCACGTTGAAAGAATGCGAATTGTATTTCGTTTCAAAATCACATGTATTCAAAAGGTACCATCAAATAAAACATGTGGTTTGAGGCATTTTATATAGTGAATTATTGCGATTTTTTCTTCGGTGTTAATCGCCACTTAAGAAATCACCGTCATAGTCTTCGGTATCGTTTGCGCTGTTAAGGAGGTTTGCGCGATGTTGAGCATCATCAAGAGCGTCTGGAAGGATGAGACCGGGGCGACGGCCATCGAGTACGGGTTGATCGCGGCTCTCGTGGCGGTGGCGGCCATTGGCGCGTTGACCGCGCTGGGTGGCAACCTGAGCGCCATGTTCACGAACGTTTCGAACCAGGTTGCCCCGGGGCCGTAATCCCTCGCTTTTCCGCGACAGCGGTCCCTGCGGGCGGGCAATGTCGGTTGCTCGCCCGCGCTTCTTTGCATCAGACACTTGCGAAAAGTAAAACGACCAGCTCGATCCGGAGACCGCGGTCGAGGTGCACGTGGGCAATTCGCTGGAAATTTGACGGATAAGCCGTTCGGTTTTCGTTGGATTTCACGTTGAAAGAATGCGAATTGTATTTCGTTTCAAAATCACATGTATTCAAAAGGTACCATCAAATAAAACATGTGGTTTGAGGCATTTTATATAGTGAATTATTGCGATTTTTTCTTCGGTGTTAATCGCCACTTAAGAAATCACCGTCATAGTCTTCGGTATCGTTTGCGCTGTTAAGGAGGTTTGCGCGATGTTGAGCATCATCAAGAGCGTCTGGAAGGATGAGACCGGCGCGACAGCCATCGAGTACGGGTTGATCGCGGCCCTCGTGGCGGTGGCAGCCATCGGAGCGTTGACCGCGTTGGGTGGCAACCTGAGCGCCATGTTCACGAACGTTTCGAACCAGGTTGCGCCGGGACCGTAACCCCTCGCTTTTCAGCGACGGCGGTCCATGCGGGCGGGCGTCTTCGGTGCCCGCCCGCCGGGCCCCGGGATCCGGAATTTTCCCAAAACGCTCGTATGAAGTCCCTCGATCATGATCCTCACCAGCCCTATCCATGCCGCCGTGGTGGTTCTGTTTGGCGCGTTGCTGGCCGCGGCCGCGTTCATGGACGTGCGAACGTTCGCGATACCGAACCGGCTGTCGGTGGCAGTGCTGGCCCTTTATCCGGCCCACGTACTCGCCTCACCGCTGCCGGTGGACTGGCAGGCCGGCCTGGTGGTTGGCATCGCGGTCTTCATCGTATGCACGGTTATCTTCTCGCTCGGATGGATGGGTGGGGGTGACGTCAAGCTTCTGACCGCCGCCGCGGTCTGGGCGGGGCCGGAGCTCCTGCCTCACATGCTGTTCCTCGTTGCCGCCATAGGTGGGCTGCACAGCCTTCTCGAAATGATTCGGCTCGGCTACCCGCGCCGCATCTGGCTGCGGTTCGTTCGCGCCGAGTCGGCGGCACCGACGACCACTCGAGAAATCGTGCCTTACGGCGTGGCTATCTCGGCCGGCGGACTGTTCATCGCCGCCAGTCAGCTGATTGCCACGATATAGAGTCCCTCAGGAGGTTATCATGCGCGCTCGCTTGTTCCTGCTTCTCGGCATAGCCCTCATGGCCGCCGGTACGGCTGTTTTCGCCGCGCGCGAGTGGCTGGGGACGCAGCGGTCGACGATGCTCACGGCGTCCGCCGCACAGGCGCTGGAACTCGAACAGACCGAGATCCTGGTAGCCCGCGATGTTCTGCCCGCCGGCCTGCTGATCAAGCCATCGCACGTGCGCTGGCAGGTCTGGCCGGAGAGCGGGCTGGCCAAGAGCTACATCGTCAAGGGCGAGGATCAGACCCTCGACGACTTCGTCGGCACCGTCGTGCGCTCTGGGATTGCCGAGGGTGAGCCGATCACCGACATGCGGGTCGTGAAGCCGGGCGAGAACGGGTTTCTCGCCGCCGTGCTGGCCCCGGGCAAGCGCGCCGTTACCGTTCCGGTCAACGCGACCACGGGCATAGGCGGGTTCATCTTTCCAGGCGACAGGGTGGACCTGATCCTGACCCACGGGATCGACCGTCAGGCGGACAACGACCGCACGCGGCGCGCCAGCGAGACCGTGCTCTCGAACGTCCGCGTCCTGGCCATCGACCAGTCCACCGACGATCAGGGTGCCGAGCCGAGCCTCGCCAAGACGGTGACGCTGGAGGTCACGCCGAAGCAGGCGGAAATGGTCACGCTGACAACGGAACTGGGCCGGCTCTCGCTCGTTCTCCGCAGCCTTCAGGTGGCGGAGCGTGAGCCCCAGGGTGAAGAGCGGACCGATCGGGCTCTCGCCGACACCCAACCGCCGGGCCTCGTGTCGAGGACGCGCGGCCGCGGGTTCACCTGGGACAGCGAGGTCAGTCTGCTGCTCAATTCACCCGTGCGCAGCGTGCAGGTCGTGCGCGGCAGTGAGAAGAGCGTCGTCGAGTTCGATGGGAGTGCACGATGAAACTGTCGAGGATCTGCCGCACCATCGTCGCGACAGCCGTGCTGATGGTGGTCGGCGCGGAGCAGGCCGGCGCGTCCGTCCAGGCCATCGCCAACGGCAGCCAGCCGATCGAGCTCGAGGTTCACCGCGGCAAGCTGGTCCGCCTGTCGCAGCCCGCGGCAGCGATCTTCGTTGCCGACCCGACCATCGCCGATCTCTCGGTGAAGTCGCCGACGCTGGTCTACGTGATGGCAAAGAAAGCGGGCGAAACGTCCCTGTTTGCCGTCGATGAGAATGACGAGATCCTGGCGGACGTCCGACTCATCACCACCCACAATCTCGGAAACCTCGGGGCAGCGCTCGCGCGCCTGCTGCCGGGTGCGGTGATCGAGACGAGCTCCGTCGCCGGTGGCCTGTTGCTGACCGGCGCCGTGGCGACCGCCACGGAAGCGGAGCAGGCGCAAAGGATCGCGCTCGAGTTCATCGCCGAGGACGAGGACGTCATCAACCAGCTCCAGCTCGTGGGTCCCAACCAGGTCAATCTGCGCGTACGGATCGCCGAAGTGTCGCGCGAGGTCACCAAGCGTTTCGGCGTCAACTTCGACATCATCTCGACCATCGGCGATGTGACGTTCGGTTTGTTTTCGGGCTCCGCGCCACTCGATGTCTTCGGCAACCTGGCCACGCGGACGGATGGCGCCAACAACGCCTCGTTCCAGTACGCGAGCGGCGATGTGAACGTCGACGCCCTCGTGGACGCGCTGGAGGAGGAGGGGTTGCTCACCCTGCTGGCCGAGCCGAACCTGACCGCTCTCAACGGCGAGACGGCCAGCTTCCTCGCTGGTGGCGAGTTCCCGATTCCAGTGCCCCAGGACAACGGCAACGTCACGATCGAATTCAAGAAGTTCGGCGTGGCGCTTGCCTTCACCCCCACCATCCTCGATTCCGGCCGCATTAGCCTGGCGGTGGTCCCGGAGGTGAGCGCTCTCTCCAGCGCCGGGGCTATCGAGCTGCAGGGATTCACGATTCCAGCGCTGAGCACGCGCCGCGCCGATACGACGGTCGAGCTGGGCAGTGGGCAGAGCCTCGCCATTGCCGGATTGTTGCAAAACGAGACCAAGCAGGATATCGACGAATTCCCCGGCTTGGCCGATCTTCCGATCATCGGTACGCTGTTTCGCTCGACCGAGTTCCAGAACGACGAGACCGAGCTTGTCATCATCGTGACGCCCATTCTGGTGCGTCCGGTCTCAGCAACCCTCATGGCAACGCCGGTGGACGGGTTTGTGCCGGCGGACGATTTCAGCCGAATCGTGAAAGGTGAGACGAGGCAGACAATGGTTCCGTCAACCACAGCGGTTCCGCGCGGTCCGGGCGCCGAGGGCCTGACAGGGCCGGTTGGATTCATCCTGAACTAGGAGATTCGGTCATGGTGTCGCGATCGTATTCTCGCACACGGTTCGTCCAGGTCGTCGCCGTCCTGGCCACGCTGGCCGGCTGCGCCCCGACGTCCACCGATTACTCGCCCGCCGAAGCGCGCACCGAGAACGAGGTGGTGTGGGTGAACCTGACCCACGAGGTCGGCTTTGCACCGGGCACGCTCGAGCTTTCCGGCGTCGAACAGTTGCGGCTCGACCAGTTCCTAGGTCAGGTGTCGGCAACTCACCTCGACGCGCTGACCATCGATCCCGGCGCACCGGTCGACGCCGTGGCTGAAGCTCGCATCAACGCGATATCGGATCATCTCCGCGAACGCGTCCCCGCGGCGCAGCCGGGTGTCAGATCAATCGGTCTCGAGCCCGGGGCGAGGGACATTCTACGCGTCGTGGTCGGGCGCTACATCGTCGTTCCGCCGGACTGCCCCAACTGGGGCCAGCCGTCCAACCGCAACCCCGGCAATCTGCAAAGCAGCAACTTCGGCTGCGCAACGACGGTGAACCTTGGCCTCATGGCCGCGGACCCGGGCGACCTGATCCGGGGTCGTCCTCTCAGCCCCGCGGACGGGGCGGCTGCCAGCCTGGCGATTGAGCGCTATCGCGCCGGTGAGGTCTTCGTTCCCGAGTCGGCGACCGACGGTGGCGGCCTGACGGAGGTCCTGCAGTAATGGGCGCCCCCGCAGTCGCAATGAACCGTGACCTCGGCCCCGACCGGGCGCTCAATCTTGCCGCCTTCGCGGCCGACGAGGTGACCAGGTCCGTCATCGAACAAATCGCCGGGACGCATTGGCCCGGTTCCGTCGTCTCGGAAGGAGGCATTGCCGCCGCGGCGTCGCACCTCGAGGCTGGGCACGCACCGAACCTGCTGCTGGTCGATCTTGGCGAAAGCGACACGCCGTTCGAGGACCTGCTGGGCCTTGCGGACAGCTGCGACCCGAGCACCAACGTGGTGGCGCTGGGCAAGATCAACGATCTCAGCCTCTACAAACAGTTCATCGCCGCCGGCGTGGCCGATTATCTGGTGAAGCCGGTCAACGCGGAGGAGCTGGAGACGGCGCTTCTCGCCGCTTCTCTGCGCGAGCAGCCGGTCGTCCAGGCGGCGCCGCGGCACCAGGCTGACGTCGTCATCCTGACCGGCAGCCGTGGCGGCGTCGGCGTCAGCACGCTTGCCGCCAACCTCGCCTGGCTGGCGGCCGAGGAGAGGGGCAAGAAGATCGCGCTCATCGATCTGGACGTGCAGTTCGGCACGGCGGCGCTCTGTCTCGACCTCGTCCCGGCTGGGGGAATGATCGAAGCGCTTCAGAACCCGAGCCGCATCGACGGCCTGTTCATGGCCAGCGCCTTGATGCCGAAGAGCCAGAAGCTCTTCGTGCTGGCGGCCGAGGAAGAGATCAGCCGCGACATCGCGTTCCAGCCCGAGTCGCTGGACCGGCTTCTCGAAGAGATGCGCCCGAACTTCGACACGATCTTCATCGATCTGCCGCGACAACTGCTGCGCGCTCAGGGTCCGATGCTCGACCGGGCGACGCATTTGCTGATCGTCTCGGATCTGACTTTGGCTGGCCTCAGGGACACGGTCCGTCTGCGTTTGTTCTGCCGCGATAGCGTGAGCGACACGAACGTCCACGTGCTCGTGAACCGCGTCGCCAAGAATCGTGGCGACGGCATGTCGGTCGGACAGTTCGAGCGCGGGATCGAAACCTCCGTGAGGTATCACCTGCCGGAGGATACAAAGACCGCGGGTGCATCGGCGAGCAGCGGCCGGACTCTGGCCGAGGTCGCCAAACGCAGCAAGCTCGTCGGCGGATTGCGTCAGATCGTCGGCGATCTTTGCGTGGCGGAAGAGGCGCCGAAGAAGGGACTCCTCACAGGCATCTTTCGGAGCAAGGGCTGATGGGATTCGGCCGTCGCGGAGCATTGGATCGCACGCAGACGGCCACCGTCGTCCAGCTTGCACGCGCCCAGCCGGCGGCGGCGCTGGGGCCGAGGCCGACCCATCAGGTGGAGACGGGCCCGTCACTTGATTCCGTCGTCGCCCGCGTGCGTGCGGCGGTGGGAGAGAAGATCGACGCGGACGAGGTCAAAGCGACACCCCGGCCTGATCTCGCGAAGCGTATCGGCGAAATCGCCGCCGAGAGCCTCGGCGAGAAGCTGGGAGAGCTCAACACGCTCGATCAGCGCAAGCTGGTGACGACGGTTCTCAACGAGCTCGTGGCCGAACCGGAAGCCGAAGAGGTGTCCTCATCGGATGCTGAAGCGGGGGAGACCCGGGCCGGCGAGGACGGCCCGCAGATCGAAACCGGCGGCAGGGGCGGGCGCGCCCAATCTCTCATCGAGGAAGCCCGCGGCAAGGTTCAGCCAGTCCTTGTCGAGCGCATCGACGCGAAAACCGCCGTAACGCTGCCGCGCACCGAGCTCGCGGCGCAGATCGGAGAAATCGTTGCGGAAATCCTTCAGGAAGAGAAGATCCGCTTGAATCTCCTGGAGCAGCGGGACCTGGTTACGGTCCTCCTCAACGAGATGCTGGGTCTCGGGCCGCTCGAGCCTTTGCTGGACGACGACTCCGTGACCGACATCATGGTCAATGGGCCCCACCAGGTCTACGTGGAGCGGCGCGGCAAGCTGGAGCTCACGGACGTTCAGTTCCGCGACAACCAGCACATCATGAACGTCGCCACGCGCATCGTCTCCAACGTCGGACGACGTGTCGACGAGTCAAGCCCCCTCGTCGACGCACGGCTCGACGACGGCAGCCGCGTCAACATCATCATTCCGCCCCTGGCAATCGATGGCGCCAGCATCTCGATCCGTAAGTTCGCCAAGAAAAAAATCACACTGGACGTCATGGCGAAGCAGGGAAACCTGTCGGAACAGATGGCCTCGGTCCTGCGCATCGGCGCGCGCGCACGACTCAACATCCTGATCTCCGGCGGAACCGGGTCGGGGAAAACGACTCTGCTCAACGCGATGTCCCAGATGATCGACCACGGTGACCGCATCGTCACCATCGAGGATGCCGCCGAGCTTCAGCTGCAGCAGCCCCATGTGGTGCGGCTCGAGACCCGACCGGCGAATCTCGAGGGTCAGGGCGAGATCTCGATGCGCGAGCTGGTAAAGAACTCCCTGCGCATGCGGCCCGATCGCATCATCCTCGGCGAGGTGCGCAGCAGCGAAGCCGTGGACATGATGCAGGCCATGAACACCGGGCACGAAGGCTCGATGTGCACGATCCACGCCAACCGCCCGCGAGAGGCGCTGACGAGGCTCGAGAACATGGTGGGCATGGCCGGCATCAACCTGCCGGCGAAAGCGGTGCGAACGCAGATCGCCGCCGCCGTGGACTTGATCGTGCAGGTGAGCCGGATGCGCGACGGCGTCCGCCGGATCACCCACATCATGGAGATCGTGGGCATGGAAGGCGACGTCGTCACGACCCAGGATCTCTTCAACTTCGTCTACGAAGGCGAGGATAACTCCGGGCGGCTCATTGGACGTTTCGAGAGCACGGGCGTTCCTCCGCACTTTGCCGAGAAGGCCGAGTACTACGGGTTGGGCCGGCCATTGATGGAGGCTTTGAGGTGATGGTCGAGATCGACCGAACGACGCTTCTGATGATGGGCGCTGCCATGCTCGCGGTCGTCACCGTGGTTCTGTTCGCGGCGACGTTGCTGAGCTCCCCCGGCCGCAGCGTAGACCGGCGCATCAATGCGATCAGGGAGCGCTGGCAGAACCGCACCCCGGAAGGGCTTCCGAGCGTGCGTCGCGCCTATGCCGACACCGCGCTTCCGGGGCTGGAAAAGCTGATCAAGCGGCTGCTGCCCCATCCGGAAACGCTGCGGCGGCGCCTGGCGCGGACAGGGTTCAAGATCGGTATCGGCGAGTATCTCGTTGCTTGCGTCGTGGTGACAGTGGCCGTGGGTGCCCCGGCAGGGTTCCTGCTCAGGATTCCACCGGCGATAGCCGTGAGCGGCGCGGTCGCTGCCGGCTTCCTCGTGCCGCACCTCGTGGTCGGGTTCCTGATAGCACGGCGCCTGCGCGCCTTCACAAACCAGTTTCCCGAAGCCATCGATCTTATGGTTCGCGGGCTGCGCTCGGGTCTGCCGATCAGCGAGTCGGTGAAGATCGTCGGCAGCGAGCTGGGCAAGCCCATCGGCGCCGAGTTCCAGGTCGTCAGCGACGCGCTGAGCTTCGGCAAGACCCTCGAAGACGCCATGTGGGATACGGCAAAGCGCATCGACACGCCGGAGTTCAAATTCTTCGTCGTCGCGCTCTCCGTGCAGCGGGAGACCGGCGGCAACCTGGCCGAGACGCTCGAGAACCTGTCCGAGGTCCTGCGCAAGCGCCGGCAGATGAAGCAGAAGGTGAAGGCCCTCGCCTCGGAGCCCAAGGCGAGCGCCATGATCCTCGGTGCTCTTCCCTTCATCATGTTCGCCATCATCGGCGTCATGAACTCAGAATACGCCATGTCGCTGTTCACCGATCCACGAGGCCACTTGCTGATCGCAGGAGGGCTGGCGAGCCAGTTCGTTGGCGTGCTGGTCATGGCGAGAATGGTGAGGTTCGAGATATGAGCATCCTCGCAGAGCTGTTGCCGACCTCCTACAGGATTGAGGACCTCATCAGCGTTCTCTTTGGTTTGGCCGCTTTCGCCAGCGTGCTTCTCGTCTGGTTCGCGCTGCTGCAGCCCAGTCCCATGAAATCGCGTCTCAAGTCTCTCGAGCGGCGGCGTGACGAGCTCCAGCGGGCACAGCTGGCGCCCCAGCGGCACCAGATGCGCCGGCGCGGCATAAGTATTGCGGGCGATGTGGTGCGCAGGCTGCGCCTGCTGCAGACGGCACAGACGAAACGCATTGGCGATCAGCTGGCCCAGGCGGGCTGGCGCGGCAAGGATGCGATCGTGCTCTACCTGTTCGCCAAGGCCGTGCTGCCCGTGGCCTTTGCAATCATGGCGCTTCTGCTTCTATACGCCTTTCACATCGGAACGATCGGGCCACTGGTCCGCATCGCCATCACGATCGCAGCGGTAATCGCGGGCGCCTACGCACCCGACATCTTTGTCACAAACACCAGCCAGAAGCGGCGTAAGAAGATCCAGAAGGCGATGCCGGATGGCCTCGATCTCATGGTGATCTGCGCCGAGGCGGGTCTCAGCCTGGACGCCACGTTGAGCCGGGTCAGCCGGGAACTCCGCGGGTCCTGGCCGGAGCTCGCCGACGAGCTGGCGCTAACCGGGATCGAGCTCGGCTTCATGCCTGAGCGCAAGCGTGCTCTCGACAATCTCACCCGGCGCGTCCAGCTGCCGGGGATCAAGGCGCTGGTGAACACGCTCTATCAGACCGAACGCTACGGCACGCCGCTGGCCCAGGCTTTGCGCGTGCTCTCGGCGGAGTTGCGGACCCATCGGCTCACGGTCGCGGAAGAGAAGGCGGCGAGACTGCCGGCGATCATGACCGTGCCGATGATCATCTTCATTTTGCCGACCCTGTTCGTGGTTCTCCTGGGTCCAGGCATTCTACGGGTGATCGATGGTTTGAGCGGGGCTATGTCGTGACGGCTCGGCGATCGAGGCGCGGCTGTCGGGGCCGGCCGTCAGCGGGCCTTTGCGCCCCTCAGTCGCGCGTGCAAAGAGCCCACGGCCTGAACCTTGCGCGCGTGGTCTCCCATGTCGCGCAGGACCGCGTAGTACGAGAGGTTCTGCAGGACCGCCTGCTCGTCCAGGTCCATCCTGGCGACCTGGGCGGCGCGCTCGGTGTCGCCGGCGAGGCCGTAGGCCAAGGCAAGATTCTGCCGGTGCCGGGCGTCGGCGCCGGGAAGCGTCACGGCCCGCTCGAGGACTTCCATGGCATCGGCGTAGCGGCCGCTGAGGGCCAAGGAGAGGCCCAGGTTGTTGGCCAGGCCGACGTCGTCCGGCGCCATGCCGATCCCACTGCGGTAGCTCGACTGGGCTTCGTCGGGGCGGCCAAGCATGTCGAGCGCGACGCCCATGCCGTTGTAGGCGTCGGGGGTCGGCCGAAGCGCAATCGCCGCTTCGAACCTCTCCAGCGCCAGGTGCGGCTGGTTGAGCCCGGTGAGCGCGCTGCCGTAGCCCTCGAGGGCCGCCGGATTGTCGGGCTCGAGGCGCAGCGCCTCGGTCCACGCGGGGGCCGCCTCCGAATAGGCCCCGAGCTCGTTCAGCGCCTCGGCCAGCTCGATGAGCGGGATCGCGCTCTCCGGATCGAGCTCGTGGGCGCGCCGATAGAGCGGAATCGCTGCGGCCGTATCGCCCGCCTGGCGGGTCGTGTCGGCGACACGCATGAGCGAGGCCGCGTCCGCGTTGAGGACGCCGGATTTGCGCTCCACCGGCTGCGATGCGCAGGCCGTGAGCAGCAGCATCGCGCCGGCAAGGACCCATATGCCCGCGCGCTTGTGGTTTCGGGACGTGTCCATTCGGGTTTTCCCGCAACCAGCGAAGATTTGCGAATGCTAAGTCGAGCATGGTTAGCGGAACGTAAACGACGGCGCGGATCGGGCCCGGCCGGCCGTCTGGCCGCGACTGTTCGGGCTGCGGCTTTCACGAGCAACCACCGACAGTGCCAAGAGAGGGTGCAATGGCTAACCGTTCATTAAACCTTGTCCAGGATAAGGGTGCCGCCAGCCATGCACCCGGGGGTTTGACAATCTCTGCTTACGACGACATCACCCGGCTCGTCGAGCGCTTGCATCGCCGGCACCTGGATGTCATTCGCCTCGCACTCAGCCGGGACGGCACCGATGACATCAACGCGGTGCAGGCGCTCCTGCTTCTCAACGTGCAGGATGCCGAGGTATCCATCCGCGAGCTGGTGGACCGCGGCTACTACATTGGTTCGAACGTGACCTACAACGTTCGCCATTTGGTCGAAACCGGCTATCTGGAGCAGAACCGGTCCGAGCGCGACCGGCGCTCGGTCAAGATCAAGCTGAGCGACAAGGGCAAGAAGGTGTGCCAGACGCTCGCGGAGATGGAAGCCCGTCACGCCGAAACCCTGATCGAGACCGAAGGCCCGAACGCGGACGTGGAATGCGCCCGCCGGCTCCTGCGTTCCCTCGAGCGGGTCTGGTCGGACTCCATCCAGTACGGCGGCATGGAGTAGGGACCGTCTCAACTCTTCCCTGAATGAATGGATACCCGCGGGATCCAGGTGCGTTGGCGGCGTGCCAGGCGATCGGCGGTCTTTTCCCCCTCGAAATCGGCCGCCGAGCGCCTCAGCTCGGATGGATCGACGCCCTCGAAGGTGTTCACGTTCACGACCGCGTAATCCGTTCCCTCGATGGCGCTGTGGACGAATGGCACGGCCCCACAATCGCGGCAGACATAGAATCGCGCGGTGCGGGTGGCGAAAGCGTATTTGTTGACCCGGCCCAGATCGGATATTCGCACCTCCAGCCGGGCGTCGGGGTGCGATGTATAGACCCCGCCGTGCTTCCGGCAGAACGTACAGGTGCACGCACGGACGGGGATTTGGCCCGGATCCGGCCACACCAGCTCGTAGGCGATATTCCCACAGTGGCATTTGCCCGTGATACGGCGCATGGCTTCAGCTCCAGCTTCAATGACTGTATGAGCGCCTTCAGTACTCTACCAGAGCGAAGGCAGTACGAACCTTCGCAAGTCAGAGACATCTGCCGGCCGGAGGGGGACCACCGCTGGCGACAGGGCTTATTCGCATAATGGATATTATGGAAAGTTATCGATGGGTCGCGGGGGGCTACGCCGTGAAACGCGCGATCTCGTCACCGAGGTGCCCGACGCTGATCCAGAAGCTGTATGCCGCCACGGCCACAAAAAAGCCGGTCTCGGCGACGCCGCGTATGCCTTTGTCACGCCAGAACCTTCCAGGCGCTCGCAGGACACCGACGACAAGGACCAGGCCGACTCCGACGGAGCCCAATGTGGCAAAGACCCAGAACGGCAGCCAGACCCCGGCCGCCATGCCGAGCACGAACAGCGCAATGAAGATCGCGATGCCGGCGGCGGGAGCATGGCGCGAGGTCATCCGAGCCAAGGCTGTCCTCCTTCTTCCGTTACCGCTCAAGCCGACAACCTCGCCTGGCCCCGATCGGCCTTGGCGAACAGGCGAAAGAAATTGTCGGTGGTCGTGCGCGCCAACGCGTCGGGAGTGCACGCCTTGATCTCGGCCAAACCGGCCGCCGTATAGGAAACATAGGCGGGCTCGTTGCGGCGCCCCCGCATCGGCACCGGCGCCAGGTATGGCGCATCGGTCTCCACCAGCAGCCGGTCCGACGGAATATCGCGCGCGATAGCCCTGAGCGCCTCCGCGTTCTTGAAGGTCAGAATACCGGAAAAGCTCACGTAGAATCCGAGATCGAGCGCGCTCTCGGCCAGCGCACGCCCGCTTGCGAAGCAATGCAGGACCCCGGTGAACGGGCCTTTCTCCGCTTCCTCGACCAGAATGGCCCGTGTGTCGTCGTCGGCATCCCGGTTGTGCACGATGAGCGGCAGCCCGGTCCGCCTCGCCGCATCGATGTGGGTGCGGAAGCTTCGTTTCTGGGCTTCCCGGGGACTGCGCTCGTAATAGTAATCGAGGCCGGTCTCGCCGACGCCAACGACTTTCGGGTGCGCCGCGAGCTCCACCAGGGCATCGGCCTCACCCGGCCCCTCCAGCGCCGCGTCGTGCGGGTGGACGCCCACAGAGCAGTAGACGTTCTCATAGCGGTCGGCAATGGCAAGGACGCGATCGAACTCGCTAAGCCGGGTGCAGATGGTCACCATGAGGCCGACGCCGGCCGTCTCCGCGCGCTCGACCACGCTGTCCAGCTCGTCGGCGAAGTCCTTGAAATCCAAATGACAATGGCTGTCCACCAGCATGGCGTTACGCGGTCGCCTCGGCCTCGACGAAACGCGGGAACACCGCGCTCGGGGCGGGTACCGGCGTACCCGGCGTGAGACGGCCTGTCTCGCCAAGGGCATCGAACCCGCGGGCCGACGCGGGGACGGCGAGCTGGTCGAGCATCCTGGCCGCGGCGTCGGGCATGATCGGCTGAATCAGGATGGCAAGACCCCTTATCGCGTCCATGAGCGCATAGAGGACCGTGGCCATGCGCGCGGGGTCGGATTTCTTGAGCTCCCAGGGCGCCTCGGCGTCCACGAAGCGGTTTGCCTTGGAAACCATCTGCCAGATCGTCTCGAGCGCCCGGCTGAAGCTCTGGTCCCGCATCGCCTCGCGAATCTTCGGCAGCGCGTCCGGGGCGGCCGCGAGCATGGCCTCGTCCTCGGGCGTGAACGCCCCCGGCTCGGGCACACAGGCACCGCAATCGCGGTTGACCATCGCCAGCACCCGCTGCGCCAGGTTGCCCAGGTCGTTGGCGAGGTCGTTGTTGATGCGGCTCACCGTGGTCTCGTGGCTGATATAGCCATCCTGGCCGAACGGGACCTCGCGCAGCAGGTAATAGCGGACCTGATCGAGGCCGTAGCGGTCTATGAGGTCGCCGGCGGTGACCACGTTCCCCAGGGACTTGGACATCTTCTCGCCGCGGCTCAGCAGCCAGCCGTGGGCGAACACGCGCGTCGGCGGGGCGACACCGGCCGACATGAGAAACGCCGGCCAATAGATGGCGTGGAAACGCAGAATGTCCTTGCCGACCATGTGCAGGGCGGCGGGCCAATAGGTTTCGAACCGATGGTCGCCGGTGTCGGGGTATCCGACCGCCGTCACATAGTTCGTGAGGGCGTCCAGCCACACATACATGATGTGGTCCGGATCGTCGGGGACCGGCACGCCCCATTTGAAGCTGGTGCGACTGATCGAGAGATCCCGGAGCCCCTGCTTGACGAAGCTTACGACTTCGTTGCGACGGCTCGGCGGCCCGATGAAATCGGGGTTCCGCTCGTAGAACGCCAGCAGGCGATCCTGCCAGGCCGACAACCGGAAGAAGTAGCTGGGCTCCTCCACCCATTCCACCTCGGCCCCGCTCGGCCCGAGCTTCTTGCCGTCCGGGCCTTCCGTGATCTCTTCCTCGCCATAGAATGCTTCGTCACGCACCGCGTACCAGCCGGCATAGGTCCCGAGATAGATATCGCCGTTGTCCCGGATTGCCCGCCATATGGCCTGACACGCGGCGATGTGGCGAGACTCGGTGGTGCGGATGAAGTCGTCGTTCGTGCAGCTGAGCTCGCGAACCATTTGCCGGAAGTTCTGGCTCACCTGGTCGGTGAAGGCCTGGGTGTCCATCCCGGCCGCGCGCGCCGACTTCTCCACCTTCTGGCCATGCTCGTCCGTCCCGGTGAGGAACCAGACATCGCGGCCGTCCAAGCGCATGAACCTGGCCAGCACGTCGCAGGCCAGTGTCGTGTAGGCATGGCCGATATGGGGCTTGTCGTTCACATAGTATATCGGCGTCGTCACGTAATACGGCTCGGCCACTGGAATACCTCTATTGCTCGCTTGTCGGGATGTCGCTGGCTGAATGGTCGGCGGTCCGTCGCTGACGACGGCTCGGCCGACCTATGGCATTCGCTGCTTGCCGATGAGCAACACCGCGTCCGCCCGGACGAAGCATGGTCCGGAGTGGCCGAAAGATCCTCTTGTCGATGCCGTCAGGGCTACAACTGGCATGACCGCGGCGAACCGGTTGGTGAACCTACAAGGCGACGTCGGCCGTCCTGCGCCGTACGCGTCCCGCGACCTTATACGGGATCGCGGGATGGTTGGCTAGTCGGCGGCGGCGTTGGCCAACTTGAAGAACAGGTCGAGGGTGACTTGCTTGCGGTCGAGGTTCGCGGTGTCCG
>JBHICL010000004.1:0-23153 GCA_046759605.1 Alphaproteobacteria bacterium
AAACCGCATGGAAGGGCGTGAAGGACGCCGAGGCGGAGCTTGGCGTCACGGCGAGATTTCTCGAGTCCCAGGCGGAGACGGACTACGATCCGAACATCGGATCGTTCGTGGACGAGGGATGCGGCCTCATCCTGACCGTGGGTTTCCTGATTGCCGACGCGACCAAGACCTTCGCCGAGGCGAACCCGGACCAGAAGTTCTCGATTGTGGATTTCGCGTACGATCCGCCGATCCCGAATGTCCTGAGCCAGACCTTCGCGACCGATGAGGCGGCCTTCCTGGCCGGATACCTCTCGGCTGGAATGTCGGGCACGGGTGTCCTCGGCGTCTTCGGCGGTATCAACATCCCTCCGGTGACGATTTTCATGGACGGCTTCGTACACGGTGTCCGGCACTACAACGAGCGCAACGGCACGGACGTTCAGGTCCTCGGGTGGAACCCCGAAACCCGGGAGGGGCTGTTCACCAACAACTTCGAGTCCCTCGACGACGGTCGGTCGTTCGCTCAGAATCTCTTCGACGAAGGGGCCGACATCGTTCTTCCGGTCGCGGGGCCGGTCGGTCTTGGCTCCGCGGCGCTCGCCGACGAGCTCGGCACCGACCGCTTGAAGATCATCGGTGTGGATGCGGATCACTACGCGACCGATCCGGAGAAACGTCACGTCTATCTTACGTCGATCCTGAAAAGAATGGACGTGACGACCCTGGAGACTATTCGGCGGGCAAAGGAAGGGACGTTCGAAGGCGGTGAGCTGCGCGGGACGCTGGCCAATGGCGGCGTCGCGCTCGCGCCGTACCATGACTTCGAGGATGCCGTTCCGGCGGCCCTGAAGGCCGAAATCGATGAAATCCGTCAAGGTATCATCGACGGGTCGATCGCCGTCGGGGGGTAAGGCGGACGCTCTCGATTGACTGTTATTCGGGGCAGGACCCGGCTGGGTCCTGCCCCGGGCCCGTGTGAGCTTGGGGGCTGATCTTGGAAGTCCAACTGCGTGGCATCACCAAGCGGTTCGCCACGACCCTCGCCAACGACGATATCGACCTCACCTTTCGGTCCGGCGAGATCCTGGGGCTTCTGGGAGAGAACGGCGCCGGCAAGACCACGCTCATGAACATCCTCTATGGCCTCTATAAGGCGGACGCGGGCGATATACTCGTCGACGGGCAGCTGGTCCGTTTCGACACGCCCAAGGATGCCATCGCCGCCGGCATCGGCATGGTCCACCAGCATTTCATGCTGGTCCCGGTATTCACCGTGGCCGAAAACGTGGTGCTGGGCGTCGAGCCCACCGGAGTGCTCGATTCCCTCAGCATCGGCGAGGCGCGCGAGCAGGTCCGCGCCATCAGCGGTGAGTACAGGCTTGAAGTGGATCCCGATGCGGTGGTCGAAGAGCTTCCGGTGGGGCTTCAGCAGCGCGTCGAGATCATCAAGATACTGTTCCGATCGGCGCAACTTCTCATCTTCGATGAGCCTACGTCGGTCCTCACACCGCAGGAGGTGACCGAGTTCTTCGAGGTCGTCCGGGCTCTCCGCGATGCGGGCAAGGCCATCGTTTTCATTACGCACAAACTTGGGGAAGTGATCGAGATTGCGGATCGAATCCAGGTTCTGCGCAACGGCGCGGTGGTTGGTGAAAGGGACCCCGCCACGGTCGACGATGTCGAGCTGGCTGAAATGATGGTGGGGCGACCGGTAGAGCTGGTTGTGGACAAACGCGACGCAAGTCCTGGCGATATCCTGCTCGATACGCGGGGCCTGCAGGTTCTCGACGACCGCGGCGAGGTGGCCGTCGACGACATGAACCTTACCGTACGATCCGGCGAAATCGTCGGTGTCGCCGGGGTGCAGGGAAATGGCCAGACGGAGCTTGTCGAAGCGGTCGCGGGTCTGCGAACGCCGGCGGCCGGCCGGATCTCTCTCTTGGGCCGGGACATCACGGGTCTCTCGCCGCGACGGCGCCACCAGCTCAGCATGGCGCATGTTCCCGAGGATCGGCAGCGGTCCGGCATCATCGGGACCTTTACGGTGGCGGAGAACATGGTGCTGGATGCCTACTACGAGGAGCGGTACGCGAGCGGCATCAGGCTTAAATGGGACAATGTCAACGAGCGTGCGGCACAGCTTGTCTCCGATTTTGATGTGCGCTCACCGTCCATCTTCACATCAGCCGAATCGCTCTCGGGTGGCAATCAGCAGAAGCTCGTGGTGGCGCGCGAGCTGTCACGGGACGTGAAGCTCATCGTGGCCTCCCAGCCCACGCGCGGCATCGATGTGGGATCGATCGAGTACATCCACAAGCGCATTGTCGCGGCTCGAGACAGAGGTGTGGGCGCTCTCATCGTGTCCACCGAGCTTGACGAGATCATGGCGCTCGCCGACCGCATTCTGGTCATGTATCGGGGCCGTGTGGTTGCCGAATTCGAGGGTGGCGCGGCCGAGGTGACGCGGATCGGGCTGGCCATGGCGGGAGTCAAGGCGTGAGCACGTCGCACGGGGGGGTGAGCGGAGCCGACGTTCTCCGGGCCGAAGCCTCCCGCGTCGATCTGAGAACCGTGGTGTTGCTGCCAACCGTCGCCGTCGCCTCGGCGCTGGTGCTGGGCGCGGTCATCATGCTGGCCACGGGTATCGCACCGGCCACCGTGCGGGACTCCTATGTCGCCCTGGTTCAAGGGTCTCTGGGTTCGGTTTACGCGGTGTCGGAAACCTTGACCGCTGCGGCGCCGCTCATCCTGGCCGGGCTGGGAGTCGCCGTGGGATTCCGGGCCGGGCTCTTCAACATTGGCGCCGAAGGGCAGATTCTGGTGGGTGGCATGGCCTCGCTCATCGCCGGCTTCTCGCTCACGGGTCTGCCGATCTTTCTCCATCTTCCCCTTGCCATCGCGGCCGGCGCCCTTGTCGGCGGTGCGTGGGGGATGATCGCGGGCTGGCTGCGCGCCGCCACCGGCGCTCATGAGGTGATCTCGACCATCATGCTCAACTTCATCGCGCTTCGGCTGGTCGATTTCCTGCTTCGCAATCCTCCCGTTCAGAAACCCGGCCGAGACGATCCGATTTCCAGGTCCGTGCTGGACTCGGCCAACCTGCCGACGCTTCTCGGCTGGCTCGAACCGCAATACAGGCTGAATGCCGGGATCTTCCTGGCCGTCATCATGGTTGTGGTCATCGCCTGGCTGCTGTTTCACACGACCATAGGGTTCGAGTTCCGGGCCGCCGGCGCCAACGCGGATGCCGCGCGCTGCGCGGGCATCCGATTGGGGCGGACGATTGTAGCGGTCATGTTCACGGCGGGAGGACTCGCCGGGCTCGCGGGCGCGACCCAGGTGCTCGGCGTCCTCGGCCGGGCCTCGCCAGGGTTCTCCGCCGGCTTGGGCTTCGAGGCGATCGCTGTCGCGTTGCTCGGGCGGTCGCATCCCTGGGGGGTTCTCATGGCGGGCTTGCTGTTTGGAGCTCTCGAGGCGGGTGGGCGCCAGATGCAGGTCAGCGCCGGGGTCAGCATAGACCTGATTACAATAATTCAGGCACTGATCGTTGTCTTCGTTGCGGCGCCGATGCTCATAAGGAGCCTGTATCCCATGCTGTTTCGAGAAAAGGCCAAGTAATCGCAATGGCGTCTGGAACAGGAAACCGTGTTCTCGACATCGGCAAACGCCGCCAATCTCGTATTGTCGGGGCGATCTTGGTTTTGATGGCGATCTTCGTGGCCACGGTGTTCGGCCTCGATTCGTCCGGATCGGCCACCTTCCGGCTCGGCCGGCCGGGGGATCCCTTCTTCATCGGCAACCTTGTCGTGCCGGCCACCCCGTACGTGTTCATCGCCGCTGCGGTTCTGGCGTACTTCGGCGTCCGTCAGCTGGTTCGTGGCGGCGGCGGGCGAGCGAACATGATCATGGGCATCGGTCTGATCATTTTCGTGACCGCGTTCTTGACCTGGGCGACCGCCGGCAAGTCCTTCTCGCTGGTCGGCATGCTGCAATCGACCGTCGTTCGGGCCGTGCCGATCGCCTTGGGGGGGCTGGCCGGCGTTCTGTCGGAGCGCGTCGCGGTGATCAATATCGCTATCGAGGGCATGTTGCTTGCCGGTGCTTTCACAGGGGCGGTGGTTGGCTCGCTCTTTGGCGGTGTGATCGGACTGATTGGCGCGATTGCCGTTGGCGGGCTGCTGGGCCTGCTGCTGGCCGTCCTTGCGGTGACCTATCGCCTCGATCAGATTATCGCCGGCATCTTCATCAACCTGTTCGTCCTGGGGTTGACGTCATATTTGACCTCTCAACTGTTACAAGTGAACAGGCAGCTCAACGACGCGCCGATCTTTCGCGCCATCAGGGTACCCTTCCTGAGCGATCTTCCCGTCGTGGGGCCGATTTTCTTCCAACAGAACCTTTTCGTATACGGCGCCGTCGTTCTGGTGATCGTCAGCACCTACTACCTGTTCTTTACCCGGACCGGCCTCAGGGCGCGCGCCGTGGGCGAGCATCCCAGGGCCGCGGATACCTTGGGGATCAACGTCTTTCGTATGCGTTACCTGAACGTGACATTGGGCGGGATGGTTGCCGGGTTTGGCGGCGCTTACTTCACCCTGGGCTCGGTCGGCCGTTTCGACGAGAACATGACCGCCGGGCGCGGCTTCATCGGACTGGCCGCCATGATCTTCGGGCGCTGGCATCCGGTTGGCGCGCTTGGCGCGGCCCTGGTGTTCGGCTTCGCCGACACCCTTCAGCAAAAGCTGGCGATCATTCAGACGCCGATCCCCTCGGAGTTCCTGGCCATGGCTCCCTATCTCGCGACGATCGTCGTCGTGGCCGGACTGGTCGGTCGTGCTCGCCCACCCGCCGCCGATGGCAAGGCGTATGTCAAGGAATAGGGGCCTGGCGTTTCTTTTCTTAACTCATTGAAATAAAAGGAGTTTGTGAGCGGCAGGTTAACGCAATCTTAACTGTGCCGGCGTGATACTCGCACCCGGCCGAGCGTTGACGAAGAGCGCATGGGATTGGCATCCGATGACGAAGACAGTCCTGATCGTGGAGGACAACGAGCTCAACATGAAGCTCTTTCACGACCTCCTTGAGGCGCAGGGGTATGCGACGCTGCAGACCAAGGACGGCATGGAGGCGCTCAAGATGGCACGTGAGCACCATCCGGATCTGATCCTCATGGACATCCAGCTGCCGGAGGTATCCGGCCTGGAAGTGACCAAGTGGCTCAAGGAAGATGACGACTTGAAGGCGATTCCCGTCGTCGCCGTTACTGCTTTTGCCATGAAGGGCGATGAAGAGAAGATCCGTCAAGGTGGCTGTGAGGCTTACATTTCCAAGCCGATATCCGTGTCCCAGTTCCTGGAGACCGTCCAGCAGTTCCTGCATTGAGGTCGTGACGTGACGGCCCGGGTCCTGGTCGTCGACGACCGGCAAGCCAACGTCAGGCTTCTAACGGCAAAGCTCTCCGCCGAGTACTTCGACGTCGTCACCGCCTCCAGCGGCGAGGAAGCGCTTCAACGCATCGAGGAGAGTCAGCCCGACATAGTGCTGCTCGACGTTATGATGCCGGGAATGGATGGCTTCGAGGTCTGCCGGCGCATACGCGGCGGCCCTGCGACAATGCATTTGCCTGTCATCATGGTGACGGCCCTTTCGGACGTCCGCGACCGTGTGCAGGGCCTCGAGGCCGGCGCGGACGACTTCCTGACCAAGCCCGTCGACGACCGCGCCCTGTTCTCGCGTGTAAAGTCCCTGGTCCGGCTCAAGATGGTCATGGACGAGCTTACGCTGCGGCATGCGACGGGTGAGCGCCTGGGAATCATGGGACCCCATCCCCTGATGGAAGAAGACACCCGAAACGCGGACATTCTGGTCATCGACGCCGACACCCGTTCGGGTGGACGGATGTGCGAGGCGCTGGTTGCGGATGGCAACAAGGTCGCCAACGAGACGGATGCCGGCGCCGGGCTTTCGGAAGCCGGCTCGGGCCGTTTCGATCTCATACTCATAAGCTTTTCGCTCGCGGGTGAGGATCCGCTCAGATTGTGCTCGCTGCTGCGCAGCGCCGACGCCACCCGAACGACCCCCATAGTCGTCGTCGCCGATTCACAACAGGAAGAGATCGTCGCGAGAAGCCTGGAGCTTGGAGCCACCGACTATCTGATGAGGCCCGTGGACCGTAACGAGCTTGTGGCACGGGCGCGCACGCAAATAAGGCGAAAGCGGTATCAGGACAGGTTGCGCGCCGAATATCGGCACAGCTTATCCATGGCGCTCATCGATCCGCTGACGGAGATCTACAACCGTCGGTACGTCGATGCCCATCTTGCGGCGGCGATGAGGCGCGCCGAGCTTGCGGCGAAACCGCTGTCGCTGCAGATCGTCGATATCGACTATTTCAAGCGGGTCAATGACGCCTATGGCCACCCCACGGGCGATGAAGCGCTGCGGGCGGTGGCGCAAAGAATCCAGGAAGCGATACGGGGCTTCGACACCCTCGCCAGGTATGGCGGCGAAGAGTTCGTGATTGTCCTGGCCGATGTCGACGCCACCGGCGCCGCGGCAATAGGCCAGCGGCTGCGGGCGGCCGTGGCCACGCAACCGGTCGCCGCGTGCGGGCACGAGGTCCGGCTTACGGTAAGTATCGGAGTGGCGCAGCAGGCGTCCGGCGATACGCCGGCCACCCTTCTCAAGCGTGCCGACGAAGCGCTCTACCTTGCGAAGCAGGGTGGACGAGATCGCGTCGTCGCCCGTAATGCCGCGGGTCTCGTGAAATCGAACGAGCACGCCGAGGACTTAACGGCCGACGCTGCCGTCGGGCGCGTTCCGTGATGCGAATCCTGCTGGTTGTCGGTGGCTGCCGCGCTACTTGAGCTTCTCTTCCTTGAACGGCACGTGCTTCCGGACCACCGGATCGAACTTGCGTAGCTGCAGTTTATCGGGCTTTTTGCGCGGGTTCTTCTTGGCCACGTAAAAGTAGCCCGTGTCCGCCGTGCTCACCAATTTCACCAGAATGGTGTTGGGCTTCGCCATTGCCCGGATCCTTTCGAAAGAGCCGCGCCAGGGCTGGAAAATAACGTCGGCTCGGGACCTGTCAAGGCCGCTCGGCGCAGCTCAGCGATGCGCCACGATCGGGTCGGCCACTTCCACCGCGTCGGCATAGGCCGAGGGGTCGCCCATCAGCGCTTCCGCGATCTCCATGTCGGTATCCCCGTTGTCGGTGCCGGCTGGGCAGACGTCGCGTAGAGCCGCAAGGGCGGTGTCGTCGGCGCCATCGACCGTGCGCCACTCCCGAAGCTTCTGGCGCGTCGGCGCTTTGCTGTCGCGGATCGTGGCGATGAGATCGGTGGCCCCCAGGCTCGAACCGGTGTGCGAGCAAACCGTTGGGAGCACCCCAAGGTCCTGCAGGCGGTATCCCGAGGGGGCATAAAGCCGTGACCAGGTAAGGGTCAGCTCACCATCGTTCGGCAGCCGGTACACGGTCTGCACCGTGCCTTTGCCATAGGAGTTGGTGCCGATAACGACAGCGCGACCCCGGTCCTGCAGCGCCGCGGCAACGACCTCGGATGCCGAGGCGGAGTTGCCGTTGACCAGCACCACGACGGGCAGGCCACTCGCCAGGTCCGCCCCCGATGCGGAGAAGCGCTGCATGCTGTGGGGATGGCGACCCTGCGTGGCAACGATCTCGCCGTCGGCGAGGAACGCGTCGGCGACCTCGACCGCCTGGTCCAGCAGGCCACCGGGGTTGTCCCTGAGGTCCAGCACGATGCCGTCCAGCTCGGCCCGGTGCCGCCGCAGCTTGGCGATCGATCTGGCCAATGTCCTGCCGGTGTCCTGGTTGAAGCTGCTGATCCTGACGACAGCGACGCGGCCGCGGCGGTCCACTCTCACCGTCTGGGGCACGTACCAGGCGCGCGTCAGGTCGACTTCGATAGCTTGCGGGTCACCGGGCCGGTCGATCGTCAGATGCACACGCGTGTTCGCCTGTCCTCTCAGCGCCTGGACCAGCTGTTGCTGAGACCAGCCCTCAACCGGATCGCCATCCACGTGGGTAATGCGGTCCTTGGCCTTGAGGCCCCCGCGGGCGGACGGCGTGTTCTCATGGACCAGGACCACCAGGGCAAAATCGCTCTGCATGCGGACGGAGATGCCGATACCGACGAATCCTTCACGCACGGCTCGTGTTTCAGGGGCCTGGCTTGCGGTATCGTAGCGAGAGAAAGTATCCAGCGCCGCGATGGCCGCGTCGTAGACCGCCTCGAATAATCTTTCGGCGCTCGCTTTGTTGAGGCGATCGGAATACGCCCGACCCGCTTCTATGACGGCGACGGTAACATCAGCCCAGCGATCCGGATTGTCGCGCAACGGCATCTTCAGGCTTGTGGCCAGGGTAGGACCGACGATGACGTCGAGCCTGCTTCCATCGCTGGTGATCTCGAACTCCGGCTCGATCGCCTTCAGGCCGCGCAGCCCGTCGAGCGTGAACTCGCGCATGTCGACGGGATCGATGTAACGCTCGGCAATATATTCGTAGCCACTTCCGAAGACTTCGGACGCATAGTCGGGCTCGTAATCCCTTGGTTGTATCGGCCCAATGTTGACACACGCTGAAAGAGAAAGAAGGAGGACGAATACGGATCTCGGCCACGGCAACCGACATCCCCGTCCACGGGAGTGGTGTCGTGCGCTCAGAGGTTCTGCGACAGCCGATTTCGCCATAACACCTTGGATATTTGCATCTTTCAAATTCTGGCGAAAGCTATCATTGTTTCCAACACCTGCGCCACCGGCAACGAGTCACATCGTTTGACGTCGTAAGTTCCGCCAATAGCGGCTAACACAAGGTTAACGTCCCGGACCTGATGCGTCGTCCGCGAGGTCGAGCAGGAGTCCCCCCGTCATCGGATCGGCCTCCACCAGTCTCGTCTCCACGGCATCGCCGAGGGCGGGAAGGCCGGCGAGGGTCGGAGCATTGCGTCGGCCCCGCCGTGCCGTGCCGCGGACGCGTGGGAGAAGGGAGGCTGGAACGAGACCCGTGGCCCCGGTGTGGACCAGGGTGACGAAAAGGCCCGCCCGGCTCACACCGGTGACATGGCCATCGAGGATGTGTCCCCGACGCTCGGCGAGAAACGCGGCCCGATAGCGATCGAGCGTGTTGCGTTCGGCGGCGTCCGCTCGCTGTTCGGTCATGGAAAGGTGCTCGCCCAGCTCCGTCCATTCCCGTTCCGCGCCGTCGCGGAGCGTCCCCGTGTCGGGCGCCAGTCCGCGCACAAGAGCGCGATGGACGAGGAGGTCGGCGTAGCGGCGGATCGGCGAGGTGAAGTGTGCATACCGCCGGAGGGCCAGGCCAAAGTGACCGGAGTTTTCGGGGCGGTATGCCGCTCGCATTTGAGCGCGGAGTATCAGCTCGCTGACCAGCCGCTCCCGTGGGGCTTCGGCGCGCGCCAGAAGGCGATTGAAGTCGGCGGGCTCGAGTTTTTCCGGATGGGGAAGCCCGAGGCCCAGCTCGGCGAACGCCGGCCGCAGCGCCTCGATGCTTGCGGTGTCGGGGCGGTCGTGCACGCGATACATGCACGGTCGGCCGGACCTCTCGAGCGTTTCGGCGGCCGCGATGTTGGCCGCGATCATGAGTTCCTCGATAAGCCGGTGGCTGTCCAGGCGTGCCTCGGGATCGATCCCCGTGGCCCGACCGTCCTCGTCCAGCTCCACCTTCCAATCGGGAAGATCGAAGTCGAGTGCGCCGCGGCGGGTGCGAGCATGGGCGAGTGCCGAGTAAGCGCCAAAAAGAGACCGGATGGTCGTCTCCAGTGTGGTCGCTGGATCCGTGCGCCGCGCTTTCTCCCAAATGGCCTGTGCCCCGGCGTAAGTGAGCTTCGCCCTGGAGCGCATGATCGCGCGTTCGAAGCGATGCCGGCGAAGCGTCCCTTCGGCGTCGAACCATAGGTGCGCCACGACACAGGCACGGTCCTCGTCCGGGTTCAGAGAGCAGAGATCGTTGGACAGCGCCTCCGGCAGCATCGGCACGACGCTGTCCGGAAAGTACACCGAGTTGCCGCGGCGCCGCGCCTCCTGGTCGAGCGCTTCATCCGGGCGGACGTACCAGGCCACGTCGGCGATGGCGACCATGAGGTGCCAGCCGTCCGGGTTGTCTGGGGCGCGGTCCGGCTCGGCGAAAACCGCATCGTCGAGATCCCGCGCGTCGGGGCCATCCACGGTGACGAACGGGACGCCGCGAAGATCGGCGCGGCCTTCGACCGGAGCGGGACGCAGCGACGCGGCCTGTCGAAGGGCGTCGTCGGGAAACTCGTCCGGAATGCCCAACTCGGCGATGCCGATGCGGCTGAATGCGCGCGGACCTTCGGCCGTGCCGATCCTTTCGACCACCTTGCCCCTGACCAGGCCCCATCGCCGTCCAGGCCATGTTTCGACCCGGACGAGGTCTCCGTGTCCGGCTCCGCCCAGGTCCGACGGGGCCACCTCGAGCTCGTCACGGACACCCCGCCGGACCGGCCGCACGCGTCCTCCGTCCGCGGTTTCCCGAAGCACACCCACCACACGCCTGTTGCCTGAGCCCAGCCAGCGTATCGTCTCGGCATCGTAGGTGCCCTCCGCCGTGCGCCGCAGGCGCGCGAGCAGCCGGTCGCCGATCCCGGGGGCCGGAGCGCCACGTGGGCCGCCTCGGGACACATAGATCGTGGGAGGCGTTCCATCGGGCCAGGAGAGGGGCCGCGCCAGGGCCTCCCCGTCTTCGTCCACCCCGCAGATCTCAATCACCGCGACCGGGGGAAGCCTGGAGTTGGGCGTGAGGCGGCGCCGCGATTCGCGCTTGCCTCGAGGGACTTTCCTTGCCGGCACCGGTCCTATTTCGCCGAGCGCCCTCGGCTCGTCTTACGGCGTCCGGCTTTCTTTCGTTCGGCCCGTGCGGCCAGCAACACGAGCGCCTCGTCGAGCGTAAGGTCGTCGGGGTCCCTGTCCTTGGGGATGGTGGCGTTGAGCCGGCCGTGCTTCACGTATGGCCCATAACGCCCTTCATAGAGGCTAACGGGCTTGCCGTCGTCGGGATGGTCTCCGAGTTCGCGCAGTGGCGTCGCCGCGCGTCGCGGGCTCCGGCCCTTCTCGTCGATCAGTGCGGGCGCGCGGTTATTCTGAATGAACAGCGCGTCGCGCGGATCGTCGAGGGACACGTAGACGCCGCCATGCTTGAGGTACGGCCCGAAACGGCCGATCCCCGCGGTAATGACGCCGCCCTTGTCGGGGTGCACGCCGACCTCTCGCGGCAGCGCCAGCAGCGCCAGCGCCGTTCTGAGGTCGATCTCGTCGAGCGCTATAACGTCGGGGACTTTGCCCCGCTTGGGCTTTTCCTTGCCTTCCGGCTCGCCGAGCTGAACGTAAGGCCCATACGGTCCCTTGCGCAGGGTGACGTCCTTGCCGGTTTCGGGATCGATACCGAGCAGTTTTGGACCCGTGCCCACCTCCACCGGCTCGGCGCCGTTGTCAACGGCGAGCCGCCGGGTGAACGAGCACTCGGGATAGTTCGAGCAGCCGATGAACGGACCATGCTTGCCCAGGCGCAGCCCCAGCCTGCCGGTTCCGCACGACGGGCATTCGCGTGGGTCGCGGTCACCGTCTCGGATAGGAAAGAAGTGCGGACCCAGCTCCTGGTCCAGCGCCTCGAGCACGGCGCGGGTGCGCAGCTCGCTGGTCTCTGTCACCGCCCGCGAGAAGGCTTCCCAGAAGTCCCGCAGGACCGCCTTCCAGTAAAGTCGGCCGCCCGACACGTCATCGAGGCTATCCTCCATGCGGGCCGTGAAGTCGTACTCCACATAGCGCTGGAAGAAGCTCGTGAGGAAGCTCGTCACCACGCGGCCCCTGTCCTCCGGCACGAACCTGCGCTTCTCCAGGCGGACATACTCCCGGCCCTGGAGGCGCTCGAGGATCGATGCATAGGTCGAGGGCCGGCCGATGCCCAGCTCCTCCAGCCTTTTCACGAGGCTCGCCTCGGAATAACGCGGCGGCGGCTGGGTAAAATGCTGGTCGGTGCTGACCCCGGTGCGCGGCGTCGCCTCGCCCCGTTCGAGCGCCGGCAGGCGGCGCTCCTCGTCCTCCGCGGTTTCGTCGTCGCGGGGCGCGTCGTCGCGGTCCTCGCGGTACAGCTTGAGAAATCCGTCGAACGCGGTGGTGGAGCCGTTGGCGCGCAGGCGAACCCGGCCGTCGTGGGAGTCGATGTCGACACCCACCTTGTCGATCTCAGCCGACGCCATCTCGGATGCGACGGTGCGACGCCAGACGAGCTCGTAGAGGCGCTGCTCGTCCTTGCCCAGGCTGGCGGCGACACCTGATGGACGTCGTTGCAGATCGGTGGGCCGGATGGCCTCGTGGGCCTCCTGCGCGTTCTTCGCCTTGGTCTTGTAGACGCGCGCCTGCGGCGGCAGGTAGTCGTCGCCATAGTCGGTGGCGATAAGCTCGCGGCAGGCCGCGATGGCCTCGCGGCTCAGGGTGACGCTGTCCGTCCGCATGTAGGTGATGAGCCCCGCCGTCTCGCCGTTGAGCGCGACACCCTCGTAGAGCCTTTGGGCCACGCGCATGGTGCGGGTGGCGCTGAAACCGAGCTTGCGCGATGCCTCCTGCTGGAGGGTCGATGTCGTGAACGGCGGCTGCGGGTTGCGCTTGGTGCGCTTGCGCTCCACCTGCGCGACCCGGAATTCGCGCTCCTCGATCCTTCCCTTTGCGACGTGCGCCGCGTCTCCGTTCGCAAGGTCGAACTTGCCGAGCCTCGCGCCGTCGAGGTGGGTGAGGCGCGCCGTGAACGGCTCGCCGCGGGCGTTTTTCAGCGCCACGTCGACAGTCCAGTATTCGCGCGGCTTGAACGCCTCGATCTCGGCCTCGCGTTCGCAGACGAGGCGGAGAGCCACGGACTGGACCCGGCCCGCCGAACGCGCTCCCGGAAGCTTGCGCCAGAGCACCGGGGATAGCGTGAAGCCCACGAGGTAGTCCAAAGCGCGCCGGGCCAGATAGGCGTCGATGAGCTCCTGATTGAGCTCGCCCGGTTCAGAGAAAGCTTCGCGGACGGCGGCCGCGGTGATCTCGTTGAAGACGACCCGCTTCACCTCCACGTCGTTCAACAGATCGCGCTCGCGCAGGATCTCCTCGATGTGCCAGGAGATGGCCTCGCCCTCGCGGTCCGGGTCGGTGGCAAGAAAGAGCTTGCTCGCGCCTCTCAGGGCGTTGCTTATCTCCTTGAGCGCTTTCTCCGCCTTGGCATCCACCTCCCAATCCATGGCGAAGTCTTCGTCGGGGCGCACGGACCCGTCCTTCGGCGGCAGGTCCCGCACGTGGCCATAGGAAGGGAGCACAACGTATTCGCTGCCCAGGTACTTGTTGATCGTTCTGGCTTTGGCGGGTGATTCAACGACGACGACGTTCATGAGACTCCAACGGACACTGTGGTGGAAGTGTTACGCGGCTGCCTGCTACACGGCAACCACTCGGCCGCCGGGCTCGCGTTCCACCCGTCCCGCAAGCTCCAGCTCGAGAAGCACCATCTGCACGACCGCAGGGGACAATTGGCACTGCCGGACGATTTCGTCAACCGCAACCGGTGCCGGTGAGAGGCAATCTCCCACCGTGCGACGGGCCTCGGCGAGCTCCATCTCGGTCGGGGTGGTCGGTGGAGGTGCGCGAAAGACCTGCCCCCCCGGCTCGCGAGCCGGTGCCCGCAACATCGGCTCGAGGACCTTGTGCACGTCTTCGCCGCACTCGGTCAGGGTGGCGCCCTCCCGGATCAGCCGATTGGGACCACCGCAGCGCGGATCCAGCGGTGAACCGGGCACGGCGAACACCTCCCGGCCCTGCTCGAGCGCCAGTCGTGCGGTTATGAGAGATCCGGATCGGGGCGCCGCCTCGATCACCACCGTGCCGAGGCTCAGACCGGAAATGATCCGGTTGCGGCGCGGGAAGTGCCGTGCCTGGGGCTCGGTGCCCGGTGGCATTTCGGTGACAACGGCGCCCTGTTCGACGATGGCATCGTAGAGATCATTGTTCTCCGGCGGGTAGACGACGTCGACGCCACCTGCGAGCACGGCGATCGTTCCGGTCGCGAGCGCGCCCTCGTGTGCGCTTGCATCGATTCCCCGAGCCAGGCCGGAGACCACCACGTAGCCCAGCTCGCCCAACTCCATGGCCAACCGCCGGGACAGGTTGCGGCCGTTGAGCGACGCGTTGCGGGCGCCTACGGTAGCGACACACGACCTGGTCAGCAGGTTCGCGTGCCCCCGCGCCATCAGCACCGGCGGCGCATCGTCGATGCTGGCGAGAGCGGGTGGGTAGGCCGGCTCTCCGTGCACGATCAACGTGCCGCCCAGACGCTCGAGCCGTCTCAGCTCCTCCGTGGCAGCGGCCCGGGAATAAGGCTTGATCGGGTGTTGCCGACCACCCCGCCGGCTCAGCTCGGGCAAGGCTTCGAGCGCATCGGCCGCCGAGCGGTATCGCGCGAGAAGCTGATGGTAGGTGATGGGACCGACGTTCGCCGTGCGGAACAGGCGCAGGCGGTCCAGGCGTTCGCTGGCTGTCAACATCTTTTCGGGTTGGCGTTCAAAAAACTCGGTGGGTTCTAGGCGGTACTCAGCTTGATCTTGGGCTCCTCGCCCTTGAGCAGGCGGCGGATGTTCCCGATGTGACGCAGGATGACGAGCGCGGCGAGGATCAGAGCCAGCCCGCCGACCTGTGGCGAGCCGAGAAACCAGCCGTAGACGGGGGCGAGTCCCACGGAAACCAGGGCGGCGAGGGAGGAGTAGCGCACGGCGGTGGCGACCACAAGCCAGAGGATGAGCGCGGCGATCCCCGTGAGCCAGGACAGCCCCAGCAGCACGCCCAGCGTCGTGGCCACGCCCTTGCCGCCGCGGAACAGGAGCCATACCGGGAACAGGTGACCCAGTACCACGGCGATGGCGGCAAAAAAACGAATATCGGGGCCGAAAAACCGATACGCCACCAGCACCACCAGCGCTCCCTTGCCACCATCCAGGAGCAGGGTCAGCACCGCCAGCGTCTTGCTCCCGGTGCGCAGGACGTTTGTCGCGCCAATGTTGCCGGAGCCGATCCTGCGGAGGTCACCGAGCCCAGCCAGCCGGGTCAGAACGAGGCCAAACGGGATGGATCCGATCAGGTAGCTGAGCGCGGTGGCCGCCGCGAAGATCTGCCAGCTCAGGGCCACGAGCTTCCAGTCCGGGACGCCCAGCCTCGCGGCGATGCCCCCCCATATGTAGATGATGAGGTTCGGGTCCGACATCGGCTAGCGCTCACCCACCCGTGGATCGTCAGCCACGTGGACCGGGCGGCCATCGACGACGGTACGCAGGACCCGGCCTTGAACCAGCCGGCCGTCGAAGGGAGAGTTCTTCGACTTCGAGAGGAACCCATCGGCTTCTATGCGCCATGGGCGCTCGGGGTCGAACAGGACGAGGTCCGCGGCCGTACCGGGCGCAAGCCGTCCTCCGGGCAGTCCAAAGCGGGCGACGGGCGCGCATGTGACCTTCCGAAGCGCCTCCACGAGGCTCAGGTGTCGGTTGTGCACGAGCTCGAGGACGAGCGGCAGCAGCGTTTCGATCCCCACGGCGCCGAACTCCGCCTGTGCGAACGGCAGCCGCTTCGAATCCTCGTCCTGCGGTGCATGGTCCGACGCGATCAGGTCGATCGTCGCATCCGCGAGGCCGGCCACGATAGCCTGACGGTCCTCTTCACTGCGAAGCGGCGGCGACAGCTTGGCGAACGTGCGGTAGTCGCCGACGGCGATTTCGTTGAGGGCGAAATAGACGGGCGCGGTGTCGCAGGTGACGTCCAGCCCGCGGTTCTTGGCGGCGCGGATGCGGTCCACCGCCGGCGCGGTCGATATGTGGGCGGCGTGATAGCGGCCGCCGGTCATCTCGACGAGCGTCAGGTCGCGGTCGAGCATGATGTGTTCGGCCTCGCGGGGAATCCCCGGCAGCCCGAGACGCGTCGACATCTCGCCCGCGTTCATCGCGCCATCATCGGCGAGCCTGGGCTCCTCCGGGTGCTGAACGATCAGCGCGCCGAAGGTTCGGGCGTAGCTGAGGGCGCGGCGCATGACCCCCGCGTCCGCGACGGCGCGCACGCCGTCGGTGAAGGCGATGGCGCCCGCTTCCCCAAGAAGGCCCATTTCGCAGATCTCCCGGCCGGCGAGCGCGCGGGTGACCGCGGCGTGGCAGAACACCTTGACGAGCTTCACCTCCCGGCCCCGTCGCGCGATGAACTCGACCAGGGAGATGTCGTCGATGACGGGCTCGGTGTTCGGCAGCGCAACCATGCAGGAGACGCCTCCCGCCGCCGCGGAGCGGCTGCCGCTATGGATGTCCTCCTTGTGCTCCTCGCCCGGTTCGCGCAGTTGCACGCGCGTGTCGATGAGCCCGGGCGCGAGCACGTGACCTCCGCAGTCGACGACCTCCGCGTCCTCCGGCGGCGCTCCCTCGAAGAGCCGTGCGCCCCGATCAACGATCGTGCCGGCCTCGGTGAGCAGCTCGCCCCTGGCGTCGAGACCGCTCTCCGGATCCACCAGGCGGGCGTTGACATAGGCCGTGCGGGTTCGATCGACCATCGCCGGCGTCATGCGTTGGCGCGGAGATCGGTCTCGCGCGTCAATACGTCGAGACAGGCCATGCGTACCGCGACGCCGAGCTCCACCTGGTCGCGGATGAGGCTTCGGTGGATGTCGTCGGCGACCGCCGTGTCGATTTCGACGCCGCGGTTCATCGGCCCGGGGTGCATGATGAGCGCGTCTTGCTTCGCGTATTGCAGCTTGTCGTAGTCGAGCCCGAAGAAGCGGAAATACTCGCGGACCGACGGCACGAACGTGCCCTGCATGCGCTCGCGCTGCAGGCGCAGCATCATCACGATGTCGCAATCCACGAGACCTTCGCGCATGTCGTGGAAGACCTCGACACCCAGCCGCTCCATGGCCGGCGGTAGCAGCGTGGGCGGGGCGACGATACGCAGGCGCGCCCCCATTGTCTGGAGCAGATAGATGTTCGAGCGCGCGACGCGGCTGTGGAGAACATCGCCGCACAGCGCGACCACCAGGCCTTCCAGCCGGCCCTTGCGCCGCCGGATGGCGAGGGCGTCCAGAAGCGCCTGGGTGGGGTGCTCGTGGCTGCCGTCGCCGGCGTTGATCACGGCGCAATTCACCTTCTCCGAAAGGAGCTTCACCGCGCCGGCGTCGGGATGACGCACGACCAGTACGTCCGCGTACATGGCGTTCAGCGTCATCGCCGTGTCGATCAGCGTCTCACCTTTCTTGATCGAGCTCGTGGCCACCGAGATGTTGATGACGTCGGCGCCCAGCCGCTTGCCGGCCAGCTCGAAGCTCGTTCGGGTCCGCGTCGAGCTCTCGAAGAAGAGGTTGATGCAGGTGAGGCCGCGCAGGGCGGACAGCTTGCGTTCCGCTTCCCGACCGCGCTCGGCGTAGCCTTCGGAGAGGTCGAGCAGCAGGGTGATTTCGTCCGGCGACAGCCCCTCGATTCCCAACAGGTGGCGGTGCCGGAAAGCGAGTCGTGTCCCTGCGCCCGTCATTTCTCCCGACTATAGGGATGGGCCGCCGGCCCAACAAGCGGTGGATGATTTACACCACCACCGCAAGCCACAGAGGCAGTGTGGCGAAGGCGACGATGGTCTGACAGGTCAGGGTGCCCGCAAGCAGCGTATGGTCGCCGCCCATTTGCCGGGCCAGGACGTAAGACGACGCCGAGGTCGGCACCGCGGTGAACAGGAGCGCCACCAGTATGGCGGTGCCCTCGAGACCGAGGATGCCGGCGAGCGCCATCGATACGGCCGGCAGCACGCCGAGCTTGACCGCCGTGCCGAAGATCAGCGTCCCGGCCGCCGAGCGAACCGCCGAGGGCACGAGGCCGGCCCCGACCGCCAGGAGACCGAGCGGCAGGGCCGCCCGGCCGAGGATATCGACGAGGTCGGCGAGCACGCCGGGGAGCCCGCCGAGGGGGTTGAGCAGCACTCCGACGGCAACGCCGATGATGATGGGATTGCCGACCACGCGGGCGAGAAGGCTACCGAGGTTGCCCCGCGCCAGCTGGCCGTGGCGGGCCAAGACCACGACCGACAGCACGTTCACCAGCGGGACCACGGCGGCCACGCCAATGGCGGCGAGTGTCAGCCCGGCCTCGCCGAAGAGTCCACCGGCGGCGGCGAGGGCGACGTATGTGTTTGGCCGGATCGAGCCCTGGAAGACGCTGGTGAAAGATGGGCCGTCGAGCCCGAGCAGCCGGCTCAGCACTGGGCGCGAGAGCATCAGCGCCAACGCGACCGCGAGCACGCTCAACACGAGGGTGAGGAACATCGACCAAAGTTTGAGACCGGCCAGATCGGCGCCCGCCACCGTCCCCAGGAGCAGTGCCGGGAACAGGCAGAAATAGGTCAGCCGCTCGGCGCCGCGCCAGAAGCTCTCGCCGAGCCAGCCGGCGCGCAGAGTAAGGAAGCCCAGGAGAATCAGCACGAAGATCGGCGCCAGGGCGGCCGCTACGGCGCTCATGTGGAAGCCTGGGCTTTGATGTGGTCCAGGGCCCCCTGCAGGATGTAGGCGGCGGCCAGTTTGTCCACGACCTCGGCTCGTCGCCGTCGCGACAGGTCGGCCTCGGCGATCAGCATGCGTTCGACCGCGGCGGTCGAGAGCCGCTCGTCCCAGAAGGCGAGGGGTAGATCGTGGCGCGCCAGCAGGTTGTCCGCGAAAGCGCGCGTCGCCTGACAACGCGGACCTTCGCTCCCATCCATGTTGACCGGGAGGCCGAGGACAAGCCCGCCCACGTCACCGTCTCGGACATGGCGCATCAGCCGCTCCAAGTCCTGGTGGAACTTTCCGCGTGCAAGGGTGTCGAGCGGCGACGCAATGGACAGCCCCGGGTCCGAGATCGCCAGGCCAATGGTCTTCGTGCCCAGATCCAGCCCCATGAGGCGCTGGTTCCGCGCGAGGCGGGTTGGCAGATCGGGCACGGTGACGATCGGCATCTCGTGACCGCGGATGGTTCGGGTACGCAGCAAGCATGACCGCCAATTGCCGGCCGCGCAATTTGCGTGACGACGTCACCTCCAGGGTCGGTCGTTCCCTTGCGCCTTGCGGCGGGGCGATGCTAGCTTCCGCGCGCCCTCGATCGGGCGCCCTCATGTCGGCTTCGGGAGACACCGCCATGGCTCTGAACAAGGCCACCGTGGCGCATATCGCGCGGCTCGCCCGCATACGCGTGCCCGAGGAGGACATGGACCGGCTGGCCGAGGAGTTGAGCCACATCCTCGGCTGGATCGAGCAGCTCGACGAGGTCGATACAGAGGGGACGGCGCCCCTGTCCTCCGTCGTCGAGATGGCGCTCAAGATGCGCGAGGACCGGGTGACCGACGGCGGCTACCCACATGACGTGCTCGCCAACGCCCCGGAGCGCACGGACGGCTTCTACACCGTGCAGAAAGTGGTCGAGTGATGGCCTCCGCGACGGAGCTCACCATTGCCCGGGCGCGTGACCTCCTTGCCGCGGGCGAGGCGAGCGCGTATCAACTGACGGTCGCCCATCTCGAGGCAATGGAGGCGGCCGAGGACCTCAACGCCTACATCCTGCCGACGCCGGAGCGGGCCGTGGAAATGGCCGAGGCCTCGGACGCCCGCCGGGCCGCGGGTCAGGTGGGCATCCTCGAGGGCATACCGCTGGCCATCAAGGACCTGTACTGCACCGAGGGCATACGGACGACCGCAGGCTCGCACATTCTCGACGGCTTCAGTCCCACCTATGAATCGACGGTCACCGCCAAACTGTGGCGCGCCGGCGGCGTGCTGCTGGGGAAGGCGAACATGGACGAGTTCGCCATGGGGTCGTCCAACGTCACGAGCTTCTACGGCCCGGTCAAGAATCCCTGGGGCCGGGCGGTCGGCAAGGATCTGGTCCCCGGCGGCTCATCCGGCGGCTCGGCCGCGGCCGTGGCGGCGCGCATCGCCATGGCCGGTACCGGCACCGACACCGGCGGGTCGATCCGCCAGCCGGGAGCGTTCTGTGGCATCGTGGGGCTCAAGCCGACCTATGGGCGCTGTTCCCGCTGGGGCATCGTCGCTTTCGCGAGCTCCCTCGATCAGGCGGGCCCACTTACGCGCACCGTGCGCGATGCCGCCATCGTGTTGGGTGCCATGGCTGGCCATGACCCCATGGACTCCACCTCGGTGGATCTGCCGGTTCCCGACTACGAGGCGGCGCTCACCGGGGACGTGCGTGGTCTCAAGGTGGGGATTCCGGACGAGTACCGTATGGACGGCATGCCGGACGAGATCGATGCCCTGTGGCGGCAGGGCGCCGCGTGGCTGCGGGACGCGGGGGCCGAGGTCGTAAAGGTTTCACTACCGCTCACAAAGTACGCGCTCCCCTGCTACTACATCATCGCGCCGGCCGAGGCGTCCTCGAACCTGGCTCGCTACGACGGCGTGCGCTATGGGCTCAGGGTCGGTGGCGAAGACCTCAACGATACCTATGAGCGCACCCGCGCCGAAGGGTTTGGCACCGAGGTGAGGCGCCGTATCATGATCGGCACCTACGTCCTGTCCGCGGGCTATTACGACGCCTACTATCTCAAGGCGCAAAAGGTGCGGACGCGGATCGCCGAGGACTTTGCCCAGGCTTTCGAAAGGTGCGACGTCATCCTGACCCCGACCGCGCCGTTTGCGGCATTTCCGATTGGCGAGAAGATGGACGATCCCATCGCCATGTACTTGAACGATGTTTTCACGGTGCCGGCGTCGATGGCGGGACTGCCGGGCATCTCCGTGCCGGCGGGGCTGAGCGCGGAGGGGCTGCCGCTGGGTCTGCAGCTGGTGGGTAGGGCCTTCGACGAGGAGACCATGCTGCGGGTGGCGGACGTGCTCGAGGCGTCAGCCGGATTCGATTCCCGCCCACCGGCGTGAGCCGGAGCATCGAGGAGCGAACATGTCCGAGCTTATCGAGGGACGGACCGGGGCGTGGGAGGTGGTCGTGGGCATGGAGATCCATGCGCAGGTAATCTCCGACGCGAAGCTGTTCTCCGGCGCGGCCACCAAGTTTGGCGCCGCGCCGAACAGCCAGGTGAGCCTCGTCGACGCGGCGATGCCCGGCATGCTGCCGGTGATCAACGTCGAGTGCGTGCGCCAGGCCGTGCGAACCGGATTGGGTCTCAAGGCGAAGATCAACAGGCACTCGGTGTTCGACCGCAAGAACTACTTTTATCCGGATTTGCCGGCGGGCTATCAGATCAGCCAGTACAAGCAGCCCATCGTCGGCCACGGCTCCGTGAGCCTCGACCTCGAGGATGGGACGACGAGGGAGGTCGGGATCGAGCGTCTTCACCTCGAGCAGGACGCCGGCAAGTCGCTGCACGACCAGCATCCCTCCAAATCCTATATCGACCTCAACCGGTCCGGCGTGGCGCTCATGGAAATCGTCTCCGAGCCCGACATGCGTTCGCCCGAGGAGGCCGCGGCCTACCTCGCCAAGCTCAGGTCCATCCTCCGCTATCTGGGCACGTGCGACGGAAACATGGCCGAGGGCTCCATGCGCGCGGACATCAATGTCTCGGTCCACCGGCCAGGGGAGCCCCTGGGCACGCGCTGCGAGATCAAGAACGTGAACTCCATCCGCTTCGTGCGCCAGGCCGTCGAGTACGAGGCGCGGCGCCAGGTCGAGGTCCTCGAGGACGGTGGCACGGTGGAGCAGGAGACGCGGCTGTTCGACGCCGACCAGGGCATCACGCGGCCCATGCGCACCAAGGAGGAAGCGCACGACTATCGCTATTTCCCGGATCCGGATTTGCTGCCCCTGGAGCTGAGCGAGGCGTTCATCGACGAGCTTCGCGCGACCCTGCCCGAGCTGCCGGACGAGAAGAAAGAGCGGTTCATCCGCGACTATGGCCTCACGGTCTACGATGCCGGTGTGCTGGTGGCGGAGCGGGAGACCGCGGACTTCTTCGAGACGGTGGTGGCCGGCGACGGCGCCGGGCGCGAGCCCAAGATGGCCGCGAACTGGGTCATTTCGGAGCTGTTCGGCCGCCTCAACAGGGAGGGCAGGGACATCGCCTCGAGCCCCGTCTCGGCGGCGCGGCTTGGCGGCCTCATCGACCTCATCGCCGACGGGACGATCTCGGGGCGCATGGCCAAGGACGTATTCAACGAGATGTTCGCAACCGGCAAGGACGCCGCCGAGATCGTCGAGGCCAAGGGCCTGGAGCAGATCACCGACGCGGGCGAGATCGAGGCCATCGTCGCCCGCGTGATCGACCAGAGCCCTGTCCAGGTCGAGCAGTACCGATCCGGAAACGAAAAGATCATCGGCTGGTTCACGGGCCAGGTGATGCGGGCGAGCCAGGGCAAAGCCAACCCCCAGCTCGTCAACGAGGTCCTGCGCAAGAAGCTCAGCGGCTGATGCGGCAACCATCCGGCCCGGCTCGCCTTGTCGGTGGGGGCTGAAAGACCTACGTTCTGCGGGCCTGGTGGTGGTTCGGTGCTGAACGGGAAACGGGAATGAACGGATGATCCATGCCTATACCTGGCCGACGCCCAACGGCCACAAGATCCACATCATGCTCGAGGAGTGCGGCCTCGATTACGAGGTCCATCCCATCGACATCGGCAAGGGCAGCCAGTTCTCGCCCGAGTTCCTGGCCATCAGCCCAAACAACCGGATCCCCGCCATCGTCGACGAGGAAGGGCCCGAAGGCGAGCCGATCAGCCTGTTCGAGTCCGGCGCCATTCTCATCTATCTCGCGGACAAGACGGGGCGCTTCATGCCCGACCCGAGCGATCCCCGCGGTCGGTATCGGGTCCTCGAGTGGTTGATGTTCCAGATAGGCAACGTTGGGCCCATGCTCGGTCAAAACCATCACTTCCGCCATTACGCCACCGAAAAGATTCCCTACGCCGTCGACCGCTACACCAACGAGGCCACGCGACTGTACGGCATCATCGACAAGCGCCTCGGCTCGAGCCCCTACCTGGCGGGAGAGGATTATACGATCGCGGACATCGCCACGTTCCCCTGGCTCAGGTCATACGAGCGTCAGGGCCAGAGGCTGGAGGACTACCCGCACCTGAAGCGGTGGTTCGAGGGGATTGCGGCGCGCCCGGCGGTGGTGCGCGGTGTTGCGGTGCTTGCCGA
>JBHICL010000005.1:0-22999 GCA_046759605.1 Alphaproteobacteria bacterium
GTGCGGAGCCTGAGTACCGGTGTAGAGGGTGTAGAGGTCATCCGCGGCGGCGTAGGCGCCGATAGAGGCTCGGGGCTCCAACGGCGCCGCGGCCAGCCTTTCGTGGTGTAGCGGGACAGAGACGACGTGGGCCGCGCCTCGGAATGCCTGTTCCGTCGCATCCGCATCCCCGAATCTCGCCGTGAAGGAGATGTTGCCCTCCGCGCCGTCGTATATCGGCGGCGCACCGGATGCCGTCGCCGCTTCCGCGCCCACCACGACGGGCAAGGCCTCGTATTCAATGTCGATCAGCTCGGCCGCCTCGGTGGCCGTATCCAGAGTCTCGGCGATAACGACCGCGACCCGCTCACCCACGTGCCGCACCCGATCCAGGGCCAGAATTCTGCGTTCCGTGCGATAGCCTTTCGGGCCACCCATGTCCTCGGGCATGAACCGCGGCCCAATGGGGCCAACGCCATCCTCCGCGGCGTCACGGCCGGTGAACACGGCTATGACACCGGTGGCCGACCGCGCCGCCTCGACGTCGATGCCCACGATCTTTGCATGCGCGTGGTCGGAGTAGACGACGTGAGCGTAGCACTGGTTTTCCAGGCTTATGTCCCCGACGAACCGCCCTGCCCCGGTCAGGAATCGCTCGTCTTCTCTGCGCCTCAAGGGCTGACCTACGCCGTATCTCATCAGCTGATTTCCGGTTTGTTTATCGTGATGGGCCTGCTTCCATTTCGCGCCGCTCAATTTTCGATGTAGTCGGGCTCGATAAAGCGCAGGTCCATGAAACCGGCCGGAGTACGCGCGAACACCAGCTTCGCCTTGGTGTCGCCGACATTCACGGTCGAATGCGGCACGGTCGCGACCCAATGGAGGCTGTCGCCGGGCTCGAGCACGTAGGCTTCGTCGCCGATGGTCGTTTTGACGCGGCCTTCCAGCACATAGAATGCCTCTTCCCCCTCGTGACCCTTATCGAGCGGACCCGCCGCGACGCCCACCGGTAATTCGAGAATCACCAGCTCGAGCGCGTGGTTCGGCGCCGACAGCATATGAATGAGCTTGCGCCGGGAGGCGGGTGTGTCCTCGGCCCCGAACTGGAGGACCAGGCGTTCGTTCGCGCGGGTCAGCTGAACACGGAACTCGTCGTCGGCGAACAACGTTGCGACGGAGATGTCCAGCGCGGTCGCCAGCTTGTCGATCGTCTGCAACGAAGGAGACGCCTTACCTGTTTCGATCTGGCTGATGTAGGCACGGGACAGACCCGTTTTGCTTGCGACATCATCGATCACGAGGCCGCTGTTTTTGCGCGCTGCGCGCAATTTCCTACCGACGTCCCGTACAGTGCTCATGTGGTTCACCATGTCGCGACAATGCCCGCTCGGCGCGCCGCATACGTCACGGCCGCTGAAAGATCAAGCACGCGCGGTTTGAACTCCCCTGTAGCGATCGATGCCGCGTTCCAGCGCCCACTCGGCGAATGACTCCGGGGTGGGCTCGAATTCCCGGGGCTGCCAACTATCCGTGCAGATGTCGCTGTCGAAGTCGTATTCGGCGGCGCCGCCGCACGGATTGCGGAAATACCAGAAATATGCGGACGACACCGGATGCCGACCCGGACCGAGATGCGTTTCCCAGCCCTTCGATGTCATGTGCAGCCCCCCGCCGAACACCTCGTGGATGTCGCGCATTTCGAACGCGACGTGATGGAAGCCCATGGTGCCGTCAGGATTGAACGCGAAAAGATTGTGGTGGTCGCTCGAGCCCCCGCCCCGCAGGAAGTAGCCGCGGTTCGGGTAGCTGTCGGTCAGTCGAAATCCCAGCCGTTCGATGTAGAAGTCGCGCATCTCTTCCGGTTTCGGCGCCCGGAACACGACATGGCCCAGATGCACCGGCGCGGCCTTGTCGTACGAGGCCGCACGCTGGTCTATGCGGTTGCGGGCCCCGGCCGCGTTGTACCGGGTCGGCTCGGCGCTCACCGGCTTGACCGAGCTGACCCGGAAGCCCACCGCATAGCCGCCACCATCGCGACTATGAAACGTGCCGTCCGCGTCGCAGTCCACATGCCGATCGCGCGCCAGCTCGGTGGCGATCGTATCGAGGGCCTCGGCCGAGCCGACACCCCAGATCACCTCCCGCACGGTGGGGCCGTCGATCGGCGCGTCGGGCAACGCGGGATCGTTCATATCGCGCAGGACGATCGTGGCGCCTTCGGCGGTCGCAAAGCTCGCACCGGATTCCAGCTTCTCGCGCTTTTCGAGGCCGAAGTCTGCCCAGAACCGCTCACAGAGCGGCAGATCCGATACCCCGTAAACGACGCTTTCGATACCGACGACATTCATGGCGGCAACTCGCGCTGAGAAGGAGGCTCCAATCCGCTTCGGTTGATTATTGAAAGTATTTTTCGCTAATGTCAAACAACGCCGTGGCCGACATCCACCCTCAACCCGCGGGGAGCATGTCCAATGCCAACCTTGGAAGACTACGAGAAACACTACGACGACATGATCGGCTACACGCCCGAGCGCGTCCGCGAGCGTATCAAGGTGGGGCTCGAACTCGATCCGGAGCTGCTCCATCAGATCGAGACGTTGCGCCTGAACGCGCTCACGCCGGATTGTCTCGACCCGAAGACCGTCCAGCTGATCGCTTTCGCCATCCTGCTCACCCAGAGAGCGCCTGCGGCGGTTAATCATGGGCGCGCCGCCGTCAAAGTGGGAGCGACCAAGGAGCAACTACACGCGGCGGTCGCGCTCGCCTTTCTGTTCGGCGGTATCGGCCCGTTGAATCTCGGCGGCGAGGCGATCCGGGACATCTTCGACGGTGGGAAAGTTTAGGCGTGACGACGGATGGGCCGGGCGTCTGTTATCGCCGGCGTGGATCTACTGCTTCGCTCGAACCGACATGGAGGGGAAGCTGGTGATCGCAATCGGCGGGACGGGCATGACGGGTCGCGAAATTGTCAAGGCGCTGAAGTCCGGCGCCACCGGCACGCGCTCGCGCTTGACCACCAAACGAGGCCGTGTTGATATTTTGCCCTGAACAATGTGATTTTGGTATTTGTAAAAACAGTGCCTTCAGGACGGCGCCTGGCACGAACGAACAAGTGACGTCTCAGAGGGAGGACCGCCATGAGGAAGAATCTCGCAAGCGTGTTTGTCATAGCCGCCGTGGCGGCGACGCTGACGGCCGGCGCCTTCGTCGTGCCCGGTTGGGCGCAGGAATTCGAGATGAAGGTCGGTTTCGTGACGTTCCGCGATCAGCAGCACCAATACGCCCTCTTCCTGGAAGAGGAGATCGAAGCCGCGACCAACGGCCGGATCGACGTGCAGGTTTTTCCGCGCGGTGAGCTCGGACCCATTCCGCAGCAGATCGAGGGCACCCAACTCGGTACGCAGGCCATGTACATCGCTCCGACCGATTTCTTTGCTGGCGTCGATTCACGATTCGGCGTCTTCAGTGTTCCGACGCTGTTCAAAAGCAAGGCGCATGCCGCGGCTACGCTTTTGGATCCGGAGTTGAGTGTCGAGTTACGCGAGCTCGGTAGCGGCAAGAACCTGCAGGTCGCCGCTGTCTTCATTCACTCGGCCGCCCATTACATGGCCAAGGAACCGCTTGGAAGCCTGGACGACTTCGACGGTCTGAAGATGCGCATCAATGCCACGGATGCCGAGCGCGCAAAAATGGCCGTATTCGGGGCCACGGGCATTCCGATGCCTTTGGGCGAGGTTCTGCCGGCATTGCAGCGGGGCGAAATCGACGGAACGATGAGCGGCATCGCGATCTACGCCAATCTCGGATTTGCCGATTTCTCCAAGACGCTGCTGCGGACGGAAGACCAGATGATCGTTTCGGCCGCCGCGCTGAGCCCGGTGTGGTTGGCGACGCTTCCCGACGACCTGCAGGCCGTCGTCGTCGAGATATCGGAGGGGTTGCTTGGCCGGATCACGGAATGGTCGCTCGCCGCCGATGTACCATTGGAAGCGAAGTGGGCCGAGCAGGGTGGCGAGATTGTCGATATCTCGGAGGACGAGAAAGCGAGGCTTGTCGCGGCCCTCGCGGATATCGGCGACCAGGTGACCGAGGGCGATGTCGCAGCAAGAACCTTGCTGAACCGCGTTCGGGAGGTTTCGGCTAAGTACTAGTCGCTTCGCGATCCCGATCGACGGACACGACGCCGGTTTGAGGGGGCAACTCTCCGGCTCTGGGGTTACACTATCGAGCCGGGGAGTTTCCCCGGCCGAAACCGAGGGCGAGCTTGATCCGTCGGCATTCAAAGGCTGAGCGGCGTTCCATCTTCCGGGCTGACGAGCACCGGCGGGTGACACCGAAGCCGCAATGAAGATACTCGAGACCTTCTTTCTATCCCTACCCCGCCTCATTATCGGCGTTGCCATGCTAGCAATGGTCCTCATCAACCTGGCCAACGTCACGGGTCGCCATGTGTTCGGCCAGGCCGTGTTCTGGTCCGAGGAGATCATGGTGCTCCTTTTGGTGTGGGGCGTTTTCATCGGCGCGATTTCCGTGACGTTCAATGGCAAGCACCTGCGTATGGACCTCTTTTCCGCGGGCCTGAAACGTCCCTGGGCACAAGTCCTCAACGCGGCGATGACAGTGATCCTGATATGTATCGCGAGCTACACGATCTACTACTCGTACCAGGTCGTATCTCTGATGGCGGCGACAGGCAGCGTCAGCAACGCGGCGAAGTATCCGGTGGTTATCAAGCACTCGGCAATATTTGTCGGGCTGATCCTTATCGTTGTAGCGGTGCTCGTGCGCTTGCGGTCATACCTTTCCGGGAAGTTCGAATGACGAACAAAGCCCTGAGGTCTGGTTGCAGGTCCAACAACACGGATAGTCGAACCTAAGGGGAGGCGGAGCATGGCCTGGGCCCTGGTCGGGCTGCCATTGGCCCTGCTGGTATTCGGTTTTCCGATATTCCTGCTGCTCCTCGCCACATCCACGGTCGTCCTGTTCTTCTTCTCGACGACGCCCCCCGTCATCATCCATCAACGCATGCTGTCGGGCATAGACACGCCCGTTCTATTGGCGGTGCCGTTCTTTATCTTCGCGGGCGAGATCATGGCGCGGGGAGGCATTTCCGGGCGTTTGATCGGATGGGTCAATTCCATTACCGGAGGTCTGCGAGGCAATCTGCCGCTGACCTCGTTGGGCACGGCGACCATCTTCGGCGCCATATCGGGCTCGACCGCGGCCACGGTCGCGGCCGTGGGCACCCTCACCTACCCGTCTCTCCGGCAGGCCGGCTACAACGAGAGATTCGCGTCCGGCATGCTTACGTCCGCGGGCGCCATTTCCAACATCATCCCGCCGTCCATCGCGATGATCCTTTATGGATTCGTGGCCGAGGTTTCGGTGATCAGGCTTTTCGCCGCCGGCATTCTGCCGGGTCTGTTGTTGTCGGCCCTCTTCGCCGTATACATCCTGTATTACGCATACAGCAGGAACATCCGGGACGGTAAGCGGTTCGAGTTGCAGGTTTTTCTTAGGGCGACGACCCGGAGCATCCCGGCCCTGGGAGCGCCCGCGATAATCCTGGGCGGCATCTACGGCGGCTTCTTTTCCCCGACCGAGGCCGGCGGTATTGCGTGTGTTTACGCAGTCCTGGTCGCCCTGCTGGTGCATCGGGACGTGGGTCCGCGCGAAATCTTCAACGCCGCGTCGGACTCCATGTATCTGACGGCACAAATCTTCATTATCGTCGCCGCCGCAAACATCTATTCTCGCCTCTTGATCGAGACCGGCGCCGCCGGCCAGGCGGTCGATTTTATTGCCTCGCTCGATATCCCGCCGTGGCTGGTTCTCCTCATCATCAACCTGTTCCTTTTGGGCGTGGGGACTGCCTTGGATACCGCCTCCGCTATCCTTGTCCTCTCCCCCCTCCTGGCCCAGATCGCCGTGGCTTTGGGCGTCGATCCCGTGCATTTTGGAATCATCGTCGTGATGAATCTGACCATTGGAACGTTCACGCCGCCCTTCGGCCTCAACATCTTCGTGGGCCAGGCGATCTTCGACGTGCCCTTGTCGAAGCTTTACCCGGGGCTCCTGCCATTCATCCTGATCAGCATCGCGGCGCTGATGATCGTGACCTATGTGCCTGCCCTGTCCCTGTGGATTCTACAGTTCATATGATAGCGACGGCGCCAGGCCGTGTGTCCAGGTGTAGAGATCCAGCATCACTCCCCTCCCCCGACCTGGTGTCGGCTGAAAGTCTACCAGGTGTTATGAGGGCCCCGGGCGGGGCAGCCCGCGCCCGCCTTACTTCGCCGCGCGTTTCGGTCCGGGCGCGCCGCCCCCACGCCCGGCGTCGCCGCCCTCGCCGTAACTCCCCAGGTCCAGCTTGGGGCCGCGGGCACCGCCCTCGGCGGGCGGCGTCGGGGTGTAATGGGCGGGCGGACCCTCGCCACGGGCGCGCCGGGCGCGCGCCTCATCGGGGGTCTCGACGAGCGCCATGGCGGCGAGCGCGGCGTTGCGGTCCACGGGCTGTGGGTCGGCGTCGTTCGGCACCGGCATCATGTTGGCGTGATAGACCGCCATCCTCTGCTTGGCGGGATCGGTGTTCAGGCTCGTATCGATGTCGCGTTGATTGATCCCCTTCACCGGCTCGACGCAGATGCCGTCCACGATCTCGAGATCGAGCCACCATTTCTTGACCGGGTTGCGCTTGCCGTTGCCCACGTAGTCGTCGAGCCTGACCGCTATGGGCACCATCAAGGGCTTGAGCCACATGGCGTTGATGCCCAGCCAGCTCGCGATCCGTGTGACCAGGGGGCCGTCGGCGGTGACCACCTTGTTGAGCGGACACGTCTTCATGCAGCGCCCGCAGGCCGAGCCCTTCGGGTTGGTAAGCCTGTAGCGCGCGCAGCGCTCGACGTCCGGCTTCCAGGTCTCGTAGCCGTTGAACATGATCTTGCCGCCGAGGGGGATCGCGTCGCACGGACACTCGCGAGCGCACTTCGTGCAATTGCTGCAGAAGTACTGAAGCCCGAAATCGATGGGCTGATCCGGCTCCAGCGGCATATCGGTGGTCAGCACCACGGACTTGAAGCGCGGTCCGACGAAAGGGTTGAGGACGAGCTCGCCGATGCGGCTCATCTCCCCGAGCCCGGCGTGAAGCAGGAGCGGGATGTGAAGCAGGTCGCTGTCGACGTTGGTCTGGGAGCGTGCGGGAAAGCCGAGCTGACGCAGTGTATCCGCCATGATGCCCGCGACCTCCGCGCCCCGGAGATAGGCCCGCATGGATTGCGCCCCGGAAATCCAGTCGTCGCCACTGGCCCCTTCCATGGTGTCGTATTCCTGGTCGATCAGCATGACCACCGCATAGCGGTGGTAGGGCTCGACAGGATCGCCGTCGCCATCATGCGAATACCAGGCGTAATCGGGGATCTCGCAGATGCCCGTGAGGTCGACGCCCAGGTGATAGGAAAGCGACTTGATCGCGCGGGCATTCGCCGCCGGATCGCCGTAACCGGAGGTGTCGACGTCGGCCGCATCTCCGCCCTGGAGCGGCACCATCGCCCGCATGGGCGCCATCATGCCGCCCGTGTGCGGCTGCTTGAAGGCGAAGCGATTGCGCTCCTTCTGGCTCTTGGAGCCGAGATCGCCGCGCAGCGCGCGATCGAAGAACGACGCCCGCTTTGGCACCCGCGGGATCTCTTCGTCCAGGATCAAGGTCGTTGGACGCTCGACACGCTTGACCTGCTCCATGGGATAGCGGCTCGCGTGCGACGGGCGCCTGGCGCGCCGGTTGTGCTCCCGGCCCGACGTGGCGCCGTTGATTCCAAGCCAGTAACGCAGGCCCTTGGCCTCGAGCGCCCTGGCCGCCAGTGGCCGATCGAGCGCGAGCTCGTATGCCGTCGAAACGATGGCGAGCGAGAACCGATCCCCGAGGAACGGATTGCGAAGGGTCCCGCGGTCGCGGACCGCGAGGCCGGCCAGCACCGCGAGACGGTGCATGTCGAGCCCCGAATGGCCCGCGATGTGGGCTTGTGCGGCAAAGCCGAGCTTGCCAACGTGGCGCGCAAGACAAACCGCGATCTCCGCCGCGCGCATCCGGGTCACCTCCTCCACCGCCGGCGCGACCCATTCGTGCGCGAGGTTGTCGGGTTCCGGCACCCGGCCGTGCTCGACGAGGACGACGACCGCGAAACGATGATCGAGCCGCTCCGCCCCGTCGCACCAGGCGCTCCGAGGGATTTCGCAGATGCCGACCTGGGACGCGTTCATGAAGTAGGCATAGCCCTTGAGGTCGGTGACCCGGCGCTCGAGATCGTCGGGCACCGGGGCGCGCTTGCGCGCCACCTCGCCCGCCGCCTGGTCCGCGAAAAGCTCGAGATAGGTCCGCGCCGCCTGGCCGAGGGGTCCTTCGGGCGCCGTCGCCAGCGCGGCCTTTCCGACCGCCGGACGCCCGGACTCCGCTCGCCCCACCGCATCGTCGCGCGGCAGGACTTCGAGCGGGAAAAGCCCCCAATGATAGGGCCTGTCGTCGGCGGCGGTTCTGAAGAACATCGGCCTTCGTCTCCGGTTCCCCCTGAGTTTACACCCGTCGCGCGCGAAGACCACTTCGGCGCATATGATCAGCCGTCCCCCTGCCCCGCCTGGCCCAGCCCCTCCACCTCGGCCTCGGCGCCCGGCGGCGGCGTGAACACAAGCGCTCCTGATTGCAGCACGCGCTCCCGTCCTCCCCAGAACGCGACCTTCGCGCGCTGGTCGGCCTTGGCGCGCGCATCGACTTCCTCGGGTGAACAGATTTCTCTAAGGGCGGCCTCGAGGCGCGCAATGCTCTCCGCCTGCCTCTCGTCCTGGGCGAGGTCGCTCGTTTCCTCGGGATCGGCGGCGAGGTCGAAGAGCTGTGGCGCCATGCCGACGTGGTGGACGAGCTTCATGGCCCCGCGCCGAACCATGAAGCTTCCCGAGATGGTTCCCGTTGCGTGGTACTCGGCGAAGCCCGGGCGGTCGGCCTCTTCGCCGTCGATCGCGGGCCACAAAGATACGCCCGGCGGTTCGTTGTCGCCCGAACGTGACGGGACGCCGCCCATGGCCTCGACCAGGGTCGGGAAGAGATCGACGTGCGAGACGATCTGCCGTACCGTCCGGCCCCTTGGAATGCCGGGCCCGGAGATCATCAACGGTATGCGCAACGCGCCCTCGTACATGTTGCTCTTGCCGAACAGCCCGTGGGCGCCGAACAGCTCGCCGTGATCGCTCGTGTAGAGCACGCGTGTGGTGCCAAGAAGACCGAGGTGGTCGGCGGCGGCGAGAACCTCTCCGATCTGCTCGTCGAGGTGCGTCACGAGACCGAAGTATCCGGCCGCGACCCGCCTGAGCACGCTGTCGTCCGTCATCTCACGGGTGCCCATGATGCGGCGCAGGTGCTCCACCGCGGGATGGGTCGGCCGCCGCTCCGGTCGGCAATCGGGCGGCAGGGCGATCCGTTCGGGCGGATAGAGGTCGAATAACCGCTTCGGGACCTGAAAAGGTGGATGGGGGCTGGGATAGGAGACGAACAGAACCCAGCCCGGCTCGTGCGCCCGGCCATAGGTCCTCAGCCAGTCCACGGCCAGGCCCGTGATCTTGCGGTCATAGTCCTGGTACCCGGTCCCGCCGATGCCGGACCGCTCCACATAGAGCTCCCACTGGCCCACGGCCGGGGGCTCCTCGCCGCTGCCTCGCAGCAGCATTGCCACGCCGCCCTTGCCGTCGAGGATGTGCATCGGCTCGATTTCGTCGCTGAAGCCGTTGTCGTCGTCGCTGCTGCGGAAGTGCAGCTTGCCTATGGAGACGACGGTGTGACCCCAATCGCGCAGCCGATGCATCCAGCTCTCGACGCGGCCGTCGTAGACGATGGCGTTGTCCCAGTAGCCCGTCTGGTGCGGGTAGCGCCCCGTGGCCAGGCTGGCGCGCGCCGGACAGCACAGCGGGCTCGCGCAGTAAGCGTTCTCGAAGCGGGCGCCGGAAGAGGCGATCCGGTCGAGGTTCGGGGTCTTCACCAGCGGGTGCCCGTAGCACCCCAGCGCATCGGCGCCGTGGTTATCGGAGAGGATGAAGATGAGGTTCGTGGCGTCGGCCATCTCTCCGTCTCACAAGAACGCCGGATCCTCTCCCGGCGCCGGCGTGTACCCGAAATCGCCACGCCGCCTCACCTCATCATAGCCCCCGTGCTGCTCGATCAGCGCCTTCTGGTCCTCGAACGCCAGCGCGCTGGCGGCCTCGGGATCGACGATCCGCCGCAGCTCGGCCTCGCACTGCGACAGGATCTCGGCGTGGGCGCTGCTTTCGCCCAGATCGTTCGCCTCCAGCGGATCGGCTTCGAGGTCGAAGAGCTGGGGCCGGAAGCCGACATAATGCACGTATTTCCACCTCCCCAGGCGCAACATGAACGTCCCGGTGATCGAACCCACGGCGTGGTACTCGCTCAAGGCGGACCGCTCCTCGGGCGGGTTATCCATGACGTCGAAAAGCGACAGTCCGGGAAGGTGGTCTTCTTCCGGGCGCATGCTCTCGCCGACGCACTGGACGATCGTGGGGTACGCGTCCACCAGCGACACCGGCGTCTCGACGGTGACGCCGGGGGGAATATCGGGACCGGCGGCGATCATCGGAACCGCGACCGACTCCTCGTACATCACGAACTTGCCCCACAGGCCGCGGTTGCCAAGGCTGTCCCCGTGGTCGCTGGTGTAGATGACCCGCGTGTCCCGGGCGAGCCCGGTCTCGTCCAGCGCCCCCAGGAGCCGGCCGATGTTGCGGTCGAGGTACGTCACCATGCCGTAGTAGGCGGCCAGCGCCGTGCGTACCTTCGTCTCGTCGAAGAAGTCGTCGTAGTTGAGGCAACGTTGCAGCGCCTCGACCACCGGATGGCGTGGTCGCTCATCCGCTGCATAGAAACGCGGCCACGGCAGGTCTTCGAGGGGGTAGAGGTCGAAGAACTCGGGGGGTGCGATGAGGGGATAATGCGGAAGCACGAAACCCACGAAAAGCACCCAGGGCTTCTCCAGCCCCGGTGCTTCCTCGCGAAGCCAGCGCGCGGCGGTATCGGCGACCCTGCCGTCGTAGACCGTGTAGCTCGACTGCCCCCGCCCGGCTCTCGCGGCCAGGGTGCGGACCTTGCCCCGCCGCGGCAGAGGGTCGCGCAGGAGACCGAGCAGGTCGCCGACGCCGTCCAGGACATGCATCGGCATCAGCTCCCGCGTGAAACCGTTGGCATCCTCCGCGCGCCGGTAGTGGAGCTTGCCGACCGAGGCGACCTCGTGGCCTCGCTCGATGAGTCGATGGCCCCAGGACGGCAGCTGCCCGTGGTAGGGCTGGGCGTTGTCCCAGCAACGGTTCTCGTGGACGTAGAGGCCCGTCGCCAGGCTGGCGCGGGAGGGGACGCAAATGGGGCAGTTGCAATAGGCGTTCGTAAAACGGACCCCGCGCGCCGCCAGCGCATCCAGATTCGGCGTACGGACCAGGGGGTTGCCATGGCACCCGAGCACCTCCCGGCTGTGCTGGTCGGACAAGATGAAGAGGAGGTTCGTCGGCCGCATCACCGCCGCTACCACACACCGATGATGACGCCGAACTGGCGATCCGAGTCCGTGAGCCGTTCGACCTCGGGGTTGGTGATCGCGGTACGGCATTTGCGCCGGCTGAACCACTCGAACAGGCGGTCCCGCATCTCACCACGAGCACGCGCGTAGCTCGGATCGGCGCCCAGGTCCATGAACTCGTCCGGGTCGTTGACGAGATCGAACAGCATCGGACGGTAGCCCTCGAAGTGGATATATTTCCAGCTCTCCGTCCGCACCATGAAGGCGAAGCATTCGTCGGGGCCACGACCCAGCTCGTGCCGCGCCGGCCGGAACGCGTAGTCCAGCTCGCTGAACACCCCGTCGCGCCAGACAACTTGCTGGCCGCGCAGCAACGGCATGAGCGAGCGTCCCTCGAGCACGTGGTCGGCAACCGAGCCGCCGAGGGCCTCGATGAAGGTTGGCGTCAGATCGATCGCCTCCACGAGCCGCCGATCCACCTGGCCACGGGTTCCATCGGCGTCCGGATCGGGATCGTAGACGACCAGCGGGGTCTGAATCGCCACCTCGTGGAACATCTCCTTGTCGCCGAGCCAGTGGTCGCCCAGGTAGTCGCCGTGATCGCTCGAGAACACGATCATCGTGTCGTCCATGCGACCACGGTCCTCGAGCACCTTGAACAGCCGGCCGAGGTGGTCGTCGATCTGCTTGACGAGCCCCATGTAGGTGGGCAGCACCGTGTCCCGGACCTCGTCGCGCCGGAAGTTCCGCGACCACTCGTGGTTCATGGACGCCGCGAACACCGGGTGGGGATCATCCAGTTCGTCCGCCGCCCGGAGGACCGGGAGGCAGTCCTCCGGTCCGAACATGGCGTGGTACGGGGCGGGCGCGATATAGGGCCAGTGGGGCTTGATGTAGGAGAGATGCAGGAGCCAGGGCCGGTCGCCCATCTCTTCGACGAACGCGATCGCCCGATCGGTCATGTAGGCGGTTTCCGAGTCCTCCTCGCGGACCCGGGCCGGCAGCCGGGCGTTGCGCATGTACCAGCCACTAGCGATCTCGCCGCCCGGCCCCTCGCCGGCGTTCGCATGGTCGTGCCAAGGGTTCTTGCCCTCGTATCCCCGGCTCTTCAGGTAGCGGTTGTAGGGGAGGTCGGGGTCGAGGACCGGGTCGGGATGCAGGCCGTCGTCGCGCTCGTACGGCTCGAATCCGCACTCCCGCGCCAACTCGCCCGGTCCGCTCCCAGGATCGACACCCAGGCGGCGCATGCCGGCCAGGTCGGGAAACATGTGCGTCTTGCCCGCGAGCGCCACGCGCAGCCCCAAGGGCCGCAGGTGGTCGCCGAGGGTCCATTGGCCGACGCCCATCGGCACCATGTTCCAGGTGGCGCCGTGGCTGACCACATAACGCCCGGTGTAGTAGGACATGCGCGATGGCAGGCAGGTGGGCGACTGCACATAGGCGTTGCTGAACCGGACGCCCATGACCGCCAGGCGGTCGATGTTCGGGGTCTCCAGCCTCGGGTGGCCGTAGCACGAGAGGCAGTCGGCGCGAAGCTGGTCGCACATGATGAAGAGGATGTTCCGAACCTTACCCATCACTGCCTCACGGGCCGCCGACTACGCCGGGCTGATCTTCTCCACCTTGCCGCTCCTGGCCGAGCGATAGGCAGCCAGGATCATCTCCACCGCCCGGTGGCCGTCTTCGACGGTATTGGGCGGAGGCGTTCCCTTGCTGAGGGCGTCCAGGAACTCCAGGGGGTTCTGTTGGTGAAAACGTGGCGTGGTCTGGAACCCCGGCACCAGTGGCGAGACCGTCCAGCGCCGCTCGGCCTCGCCGAGCTTGCAGATCTTGAGGAACCCCCGGTCCGTGACGTCCCGCGAGGCCAGATCCACGCCGGAGAGGACCGCCGAGCCGCGCAAGCCGTAGATCTCCACCGAATTCTCCGCCGCCGCGAAGGCCACGCTCGAGGAGAGCTCCGCCAGCATGCCGTTCGGAAAGCGGTACACGGCCACGCCCACGTCGTCGACCGCGAGGCCCAGCGCCGCGTTCGAGACCATGGCCGTCACGCTTTCCGGCTCGCCGAACAACCAGCGCAGGAGGTCCGCCCCATGGATGCCTTCGTCCAGCAGCGTGCCCGCACCGGCGAGCTCGGGATCGGCCGCCCATTCCTTGGCGTAGTCGGGGCCGAGGCCGTACAGGTGTCCATGGCGGATGCGTGCGAAAACGGTCCGGCCGAGCTCTTCCTCCCGAACGAGTCGGAGCAACTCGTGGTTCACCGGATCGAACCGCTTGGGAAAGCTCTGCATGAACGTGATGCCGCCCCGCCTGACCACATCGGCGATGCGCCGGCAATCCTCGAGGGTCGTGGCCAGCGGCTTCTCGCACAGTACGTGGCACTGGTTCCGCACGGCCTCTTCGACGAGATCGGCGTGCTTGACCGTCTCCGAGCAGATTCCGACCGCCTCGCACGCCTTCAAGAGCTCGCCGAGATCGGCCCAGAACCGGACCCCGAACCGCCCGGCCGCTTGCGCGCCGCGGTCGATGTCGTCGTCCCAGATGCCGACGAACTCCGCCAGGGGTGAATCGAGGAACGCCTGGGACCAGAAGTTCGCGTGATAGTGCGCGAAGCTGAGGATGGCTGCCCTGATCGGTTCGGCCATTGGGCGATCCTTTCTCACGCCTCCGGCGGCTCGACCCGCTGCTCGCGTCCGGTCTCGGCCGAGCGGCAGATCGCCTCCGCGACGAGGATGGTAGCCAGGCCGTCGAGCGCCGTCTCGTCCGGCGCTACTTTACCGCGGACGGTATCGAGCCAATGCCTGTGATGCCGCTCGCCGAAGACGGGGCTTGGCAGCTGCGGCGTGAACCAGCCGGGCGAGCCGGTCATTCCGGGGGCGTAGAGCGCCAACTGGCCGCGTTCGGTCCTGAGCATGACGGTTGCGTCGGCGCAGTAGATCTCGAGCCGGAACCGGTCGACGCCCTGGATCTCGTTGAAGCTCATCTCGTGGGACGCATGGACCCCGTCTCCGAAGCGATAGATCGCCAGCGCCTGGTCGTCGTTGTCGGGGCGGACCCTCTGTCCGTCGGCCAGGGTGCGTTCCTTGCGCAGGAGCGCCACTGTGCCCATGACCGTGCGGATCTCGCCGATTATGTGTCGCAGCAGATCGATGCCGTGAACGCCGAGCTGGTGCACCACGCCGCCGCCCACGAGTTCCCGCGAGAAGACCCAGTCGGTCCAGTCGGCCCCCGGCGTCGCGTTGCGCATCCGCACGGCATAGACCGGCCCCAGCTTGCCGCCGGCCAAAAGCTCGCGTGCGCGCACGACCTCCTCGAAGTACCGGTGCATGAAGCTGACCTGCAGGTGAACCCCGGCTTGCCGCGACGCCTGGATGATGCGCCGGCACTCCGCGGCCGAGCGCGCCATGGGCTTCTGCAGCAGGATCGCCTTCCCCGCCGCCGCGGCGGCGACGGCGATCTCCTCGTGGGAGGCGTCCGGCGTGGCGATCACGACAGCGTCGATATCGTCCCGGTCGAGGACGGCCCGGTAGTCGGTGACCACATCTGGAATGCCGAACCTCTTGGCGACCGCCGCGGCGCGGGAGGCGGTGCGTCCCATGAGGACCCGCACCTCCGCCCCGCCCGCCGCGGCGAGACCCGCCAGGTGATAGGCGCTGATGTAGCCCGCGCCGATACAGCCGACACGGACGACTTCACCCGCCATGGCACAGCGTCAAGGCTGCCAGCGACCCTTCACCTTCGCGAGGGATGGATCCACCGCCTCCACGGGCCCCGTGTAGGTATAGTCGAGGATATGCGTACGGCCCTTGATCCGGCCGGCGCCCTCGAGGAAGTTGGCGGTCGCCTCCATGTCCTCGATGTAGTTGTCGTCGAACGTGCCGTCGTAGACGAAGTTGTCCCATATGGCCTTGTTCATCTCCACGTCCTGATCCTGGAACTTGGAGAAGATCCCCTGCACCTCGGCCGTGTTCGCCGGGTCGGCCACGTACTTCTGGGCCCTGACCAGCACCTCGATGATGGCCTGGGTCGCGTTCGGGTTCTCGCGAACGAAGTCCTGGGACATCACGAACACCGATCGGTTGTTCGAGACCTGGACCGCTTCGCCATCGTTGCCTTCGAAATGGCTGACGCGGCCGGTGTGCAGGACCTTGACGTCGAGCTCATTGAGGGCCCTGAACACCCAGGGTTCCCAGACGATCATCGCCTGAACGTCGCCGGATGCAAGGCTCGCAAGCTGCTCCGGCGGCGCCAGGTTGACCGCCTGTATGCGCGAGGCGTCGAGGCCATAGTGCTTGACGATGTTCCCCAGCATGGCGCCGGAAGTGGAGCCGGTCAGGAGACCGATCTTGATGTTGTACAGGTCCTCGGGCTTGTTGACGTTGGCGTCGTTCCTGACCACGAGCTTTTCGAGCCCGGTGTTGATGCTGTCGGTTCCGAGGATCACCACCGGTATGCCGTTGTGGAACATCGAGATCGGCGGCAGGTTGCCGGGCGTCCATAGCTGGATCTCTCCGGCCAAAAGCGCCTCGCCCGCGAGCGCGCCCGCGGTGAAGCTCTTGGTGCTGACGTCCGTGAAACCCGCATCCGCGAACCAGCCCTTCTCTATGGCGACGATGTGGATGGCGAAGGGTGGGTCGATGCCGAAGCCGAGCGCCAGCTCCGAAATCTCCGGCTTCTGCGCATATGCCGTCGTCCCCACCGGAGCCACGGCCGCGAGGACCAGAGCAAGAAGGGAAAGGATCCCGTAACGCAATGCATGCATGGCTTCCTCCCAACCTTGTTGTCCGAACCGAATTGAACCTCCTCTTCTCTCCGTGTGGGCACGCTAGACCGCGTGCCACCTACCCATACGGCGGCGAATGAGCTCGCCGATGGCGTAGTCGGTCACCAGGTTGACGAGACCGATGAGGATGATCCCGAAGACGACCACGCCAACCTCTCCCAATTGTCGCGCATTCATGATCATGAAGCCCATGCCTTTTTCGGCGGCGATGAGCTCGGCGGCCACGAGGACGCCGAAGCTGAGCCCCCAGCCGACGCGGATGCCCGTGGCCAGGTCCGGCAACGCCGCCGGGATCGCCACCCGGAACAACAACGCCGGGCCCTTGAGCCCCATGGTCTGCGCCGCCCGCAGCAGCATCGGGTCGATGCCGGTCATGCCTTTGTAGGCGTTGGTCACCATGGGGAAGAATGCGCCGAGAAAGATCACGAAGACTTTCGACGGCTCGCCCAAGCCAAACCAGATGATCGCGAGGGGGATCCAGGCGAGCGGCGGGATCGGCCGGAAAACCTCTATCAGAGGCCGGGTCAGGACACCCAGGGCCTTGTACCAGCCCGAGGTGATCCCTATCAGTATCCCCAGAGCCGCGCCGAAAGCGAAGCCGAGCACGACCCGCTGCACGCTCGCGCCCACGTGCCCCAGGATGTCGGCGAGCGGCATTTCCTGGAGCGTGCTCACAATCGCGAGCGTGGGCGCGGGGAAGATGTTGGGGCTGACCAGTCCGATACGCGCGGCCGCCTCCCACAGCAGGAACAGGCCTAGCGCGCCGGTTGCGCCGAGCGCCGCGTCGAGCCACCTCACGCGCGCGGTCATCGCCGGACCTCCTCGAGACCCTTGTGCCAGGGCAGAAGCACCCGCTCGAGCCAACCCAGCCCCACGGAGATGCCGAGGCCCATGAGCCCGATCAGCAGCATCCCGACCATGGTGATGTCGCTGCGATAGAACGTCCGGGACTCCATGATGAGGGCCCCCAGCCCCTGGATCGTTCCGATCATCTCGGCGCCGACGATGACCATGAAGCCCACGCCCAGCGCGATGCGCGCGCCCGCGAACATGCGCGGCAAGGCCGCCGGCAGCACGACCCGCAGAAAGATGCCGACGCGACCGGTGTCCAACATGCGCGCGGCGCGGAGGTAGAGCGGATCGACGTACTTCACCCCGGCGATCACGTTCGACAGCATCGCCCAAAAACAGCCATAGGCGATGAGCAGGACCTTCGTAAGCTCGCCCGGCCCGAACCAGATGACCACCAGAGGCAGCAGGCTCAAGGTCGCCACCGACCGGCCGAAGGTGATGATGGGCAGGGTCAGCTTGTCGAGGACGGCAACCCGGCCGATGACGATGCCGAGGGGTATCGCCGTCGCCATGGCCAGCACGTAGCCCTGAATGATCCGCCACAGCGTGATGCCGACGTGTGTCCCGATGCGCTCGCCCTGGGGGAACCCATCCCGGGCAAGCTCGACAAGCGCCCCGGCGATCCGGCTCGGCGCCGGATAGTGAAACGGCTTGAGCAGACCGTTGGCCGACGCAAGTTGCCAGAGCGCCACCAGGCCCGCCAGGAAGGCGATGCCGATCAGACGGCTTCGGGTCTCGGGGTTGGTCCAGCCCATGTCAGTGCAGGCCCCGCCAGATCTCGTCGTAGAGGGCTATGACTTCCGGGTCCGTGCGCTGACGTGGGCGGGGCATTTCCACCGGGAACTCATTCTGGATCCGGCCGGGACTCGCGGCCATGAGGATCACCCGGTCCGAAAGGACCAGCGCCTCGGGGATGCTGTGCGTCACGAACACCACGGTCTTCTTGCGCGCCGACCACACGCGCAGCAGCTCGTCCTGCATCTCGATCCGGGTCAGCTCGTCGAGCGCGCCGAACGGCTCGTCCATTAGCAGGATATCGGGATCGAGGGCGAGAGCCCGAGCGATCGCCACGCGCTGCTGCATGCCGCCGGAGAGCTCGGCCGGATACTTGTCCTCGAAACCACGGAGACCCACGAGCTCGATCAGCTGGAGCGCGACCGTCCGCCGCTCGTCGGCCGGCATGCCGCCGCTCTTGCAGCCGAACTCGACGTTCTGGATCGCGGTCAGCCATGGGAAGAGAGCGTGCTGCTGGAACACCATGCCCTTGCCCTGCCCGGGGCCGGTTACGGGACGGCCGTTCACGCGCACCTCGCCCTGGGTGGGCTCGATCAGGCCGGCGACGATGTTCAGGAGTGTCGTCTTGCCGCAGCCGCTGCGCCCGACGAGCGTTACGAACTCGTTGCTGTGAATGTTCAGATCGATCCTGTCGAGAACCGGGGGACCGTCCATGTTCGCAAGGTCGTAGCGCTTGGTCACCTGGTCGATCTCGATCTTGGCGGCGGCGCTCGCTTGCTCGCGCGCGACGGGTCCGGCGGACCGGTCGTTGGGAGCGGTGGTGGACATGGCGGAGCCGCTCATGGTCGGTGCCCGTTACCGTTTACCGCTGTGCTCGACGGCCGATGCCTGAACGCGCCTAGTTGAGACGGTTGCCCCCGTCCACGTTCAGGGTCTGGCCGACAATATAATCCGCATCGGACGAAGCCAGGAACGTCGCCGTGCCGACCAGGTCCTCCGGCGTTCCCATGCGTCCGTAAGGGACCGCCTCACTTGCCTGGCGCTTCTTCTCGCCCGGCGGCAGGTCGAGGTACCTGGCGAACAGCCGGTCCGCGGTCGCCCAGAGCCTCGTGTCGACGACGCCCGGCGAGATCGCGTTCACGTTGATGCGGTTCTTGATCAGCTCCAGCGCCGCCGACTGGGTGATGCTGATGACCGCAGCCTTGGCGGCGCAGTATTGGGAGACGAGCGCTATGCCGTGGCGGCCGGCCTGCGAGGCCAGGTTGATGATCTTGCCGCCGTCGCCTTGCTCGACCATGCGCCGGGCAACCGCCTGCAGCGTGAAGAACAACCCCTTGGCGTTCACGCCGAACAGCTTGTCCCACGCGTCGCGGTCGACCTCCAACAGCGGTCCCATGTCGAAGAAACCGGCGTTGTTCACCAGGATGTCGATCCGGCCTTTCCACTCGACGACCGTGCGGACGAGATCGTCGATGTCCGCCTGACGGGTCACGTCGCACGCCACCGCCAGCGCCTCGGCGCCGGCCGCTTCGATCTCGCCGGCCGTTTCGCTTGCTCGCTCGAGGTCGATATCGGCGATGGCGCAGTGGGCGCCCTCCTCGGCATAGCGGATGGCAATCGCGCGGCCAATGCCCTGGGCGCTACCCGTGACGATCGCGACCTTGTCCTTGAGCTTCACCCCGCTGTCACCCTCTCATGCGCGGCGGACGATCTATAGACGGTACAGCCGTGCCGCATTGTCATGGAACAACCTGCGTTGCTCTTCGGCCGTGAAATCCGCCGTGATCTCCCGATAGGCATTGAAGAGTGTCGCGTAATCACTGTAAAGCCCGTCGATCGGGAAGTTGCTTCCGAACATCGTGCGATCGACGCCGAAGATCTCGATCGCCGTCAGAACGACAGGGCGGAGAGAATCGACAGTCCAGTTCCAGTCGGTCATGGGAACGCCGCTCACTTTCAAGGCGATGTTCGGCCGGTCCGCCAACCGCCTCATCCCATCGCGCCACGCCGCCATCCCTTCTTCCGTTCTGTCGAGGGGCAAGCCGGCGTGTGTGAGCATCACATGCACGTCCGGAAATGCCGATGCGAGCTCCGCGGCTTCGTTCATCAATGGTGTCGGCGCCTGAAGATCAAAAGAAAGCCCCAGCTCTCCCAGAATCTTGAAGCCCTGCCGCCAGTCGGCATCGCTCATAAGGCTTCCACTCGCGTCGGTGTCCTTGCTCAGCTCACCGACTTTCTTGGTCATCATGCGGATGCCACGCATGTTGAGGAATTCGCAGTGCGCCTCGAGGACGTCCCGCACGTCCTTCTGGTTCAGGCTCGCGTACGCGACAATCCCATGGGGGAAGCCGTGGGCGTCGGCAATGGCTTGAAGCCACCTGGTTTCCCTTACGGGATCGGAAGGGTCGGCGCCCGCTTCGACATGGACGGATTTGACGATGTTCTGGCCGTCGATGTCCTCGAGATACGCTTCGATGGAATACCCGCGAGGCAGCCGGTCGGTGGACCCGAAGTGGGCCTTGACGGGCGGTCCCTCGAGCCACGGATGGCGGTTCACCGTCAGGTCCCAGAGATGATGGTGCGCATCGATGGTTGCGATCGGCATTCTTCTTGAATCCGGATCTGGTTGGTCATGGACCGTACGTAATGGCCTCGACCCTGCCACTTTCGGCGGCCCGATATGCCGCGAGGATCATCTCGACGGCGCGACGGCCATCCGTGAGCGTTACCGGCGGCTCCTTGTTGTGCGCCAGCGCATCTATGTACGCATAGGCGACGTTTTGGTGAAATATCTCCGTGTCGCGTTTGAATTGCGGCGTGATGTCCGACACTGTCCATCTCCGTTCGAACGGACTGAGAGGATCACCGCCGCTGTCGACCCTTTCCGGAAGTGTATAGAACTTGAGGAAGGACGACTCCGTCAGATCGCGGGATCCGAGATCAACGCCGGACAAAACGACGGCGCCGTTCGTGCCGAAGATTTCTATCGAGTTTTCGGCGCCGATGAAGTGCCAGGCCGAGGTCAGTTCGGCCAGCATGCCGTTCGGGAACCGAAAGATCGCCGTCCCGACGTCCTCGACAGGGAGGTTCTGCGCGGCGCTCGAGGTCATGCAGGCAACGGACTCGGGCTCTCCGAAAAGCCAACGAATGAAGTCAGCTCCATGCACGCCTTCATCGAGAAGCGCGCCCCCGCCACCGTATTCGGGCTTGACGAACCAGCTATCCGAAAACGCCGGGTTGAGGATGCCCACCGGGTGTCCATGACGCACCCTTACGAGAGAGATCGTGCCCAGCTTGCCACTCTCGACGATCTTCCTGAGCTCGTGGTTGATGGGGTCGAACCGTTTGGGAAAGCTCTGCATATAGAACGCACCGGTTTCCTCGACGACCCGCTGAATCCGGTCACAGTCTTCGATCGAGGTCGCGACAGGCTTTTCGCATAGAATCCCCTTGTCTCTGCGCGCTGCCAGCTCGATGAGTTCCGCGTGGTCGGTTGTAACCGAGCAGATGGCAACAGCGTCGCACGCGTCGACCAGCGCCTCGAGATCATCCCAAACGGCGTAGCCGAACCGTTCCCCTTTCTCGGCGGCAAGTCCGGAGGTCCGCGACCACACGCCAACGAGCTGAGAGTGCGGCGACTCACGAAAGGCCACCTGCCAGAAGTCGGCATGCGGTTGTTCCACGCCGAGAAGGGCCACACGGATCTCATCGCTCATGTCGCATTGCTCCTCGTGTCGAACATGGCAATCGCGCGTGGACGGCCGAACCTCAAATGCATTGACGACAATCCAGGAACGGCCCGAGAGTCGATTCTCGTCTTTTGGACCGTTGAGGACTTCGAGTGTAACAGCAAAGGGGGAGCGGTCATGAACGGGAAGAAGCGTGTCGGATATATCGGCGTGGGCTTGATGGGGCATGGCGCGGCGAAAAACATCCTCGAGAAAGGGAAGTACCCGCTGACGATCATGGGGCACCGCAATCGGGAGCCGGTGGACGACCTCGTGAAGCGCGGGGCCGTGGAGGTCACCACGCCCGCGGCCGTCGCCGGGGCGTCCGATATCGTCTTCCTGAGCGTCCCCTCTTCCGTCGAGGTGGAACAGCTGGTCTACGATCCGAATGGCATACTCGCCGGTGGCCATGAGGGCTTGATCCTTGTCGACCAGACCACCGGAGATCCAAGCGTCACGAGGAAGATCGCCGCCGACCTGGCGCAGCGGGGCATGGCGATGGTCGACGCGCCGCACGGCCGTTCGCCCGCTCAAGCCGAGGAGGGCAGGCTCGCCGCGTTCCTGGGTGGCGATCCGGATGTGATTTCCGAGATCACGCCGGTCGTGGAATGCTTCGCCGACACCATCATCACCACGGGTCCGGTTGGCTCGGCGCTGACCGCCAAATTGATCAACAACCTGATTACGGTGGGGAACGCCGCGCTTCTTGCCGAGGCTCTCGCGACGGCCGCGGCGCTCGATGTGGATATGCCCACGCTTTACAAGATCATGTCCTCCACGGCGGCGAACAGCAACATGCTGCACCTGATGATGCCGTGGGTGCTGGAGGGGGACGACAGCAAGCTCAAAGGGCCGATCCGCCTCGGGGCAAAGGATTTGAGCTACTACACGAAGCTCGCGGAGACAGCGCCTTCGGTCGCGATCGCGGCTCAGGCCGTGAGCCAGGTCATGCAGCTCGCCGTGATGCGCGGTTACAAGGATCGCTACCTTCCCGTCCTGCCCGGCGTGCTTGCCGAGCTTGGCGGGACAGAGATCCAGCCCCTCGAGTGAGGCGAGCTCTCTCAGTCACCGAACCGCTGAAGGCGGGTCGCGCGCTCGGCGTTGAGGGCGCCCGGGGGGACGCGTCCGCGGATGATCTCTCTCACCTGCTCGACCGTCCCGAGCGCCTGGAACTCGACCGCTTGCGGGGTGAGTCCGCCAATGTGGGGCGTCGCGATGACGTTGGCGCGGCGGGCGAGCCTGGAACTCGGCATCTGGTCGCCCTCGCGGCCCACGTCGAGGGCCGCGCCGGCGATGCGGCCGCCCTCGAGCGCGCGTTCGAGCGCCGCCTCGTCCACAAGCTCCCCGCGTGAGGCGTTGATGAA